>CACZQD010000048.1 GCA_902783215.1 uncultured Erysipelotrichaceae bacterium | reverse complement strand
CCTCTTTTATTTTGACATAGTTCCATAATAGGTCCAATATATTCACTTGGAACAAATATATTAGTTCTAATATATGGTTCCATAATAGATTTTATTTTAACTTTATCTGGCATTTTAGATAGACTATCAACCATTATATGAGATTTATCTGTTAGTTCTACATCATAAATAACTGATGGTGATGTAGCAATTAAATCGATATTAAATTCTCTTTCAATTCTCTCTTCAATTATTTCCATATGAAGAAGTCCTAAAAAACCACATCTAAATCCAAAGCCTAAAGCCTTTGATGTTTCAGGTTCAAACTCCAATGATGCATCATTTAATTTTAATTTTTCTAAAGCCTCTCTTAAAGCGGGATACTTACTAGATTCAATTGGATAAATTCCACAAAATACCATTGGTTTCATCGGACGATAACCAGGTAACGGTTCATCACAAGGATTACTAGCTAAAGTAATAGTATCTCCTACTTTAACATCATTGGTACTTTTAATACTCGCACATAAATAACCAACTTCACCAGCCACTAAACTATCTTTATGAATTTCATGTGGATTATTAATACCAAGTTCAACAACATCATAAGATACCCCTGTAGCCATCATTTTAATCTTATCCCCGACTTTAACTTTACCATTCACAATACGAATCGAAGTTACTACTCCTCGATAAGCATCATAAAAACTATCAAATATTAAAGCTTGTAATTTATCATTAGATTCCTTAGGACAAGGAATACAATCTATAATCGCACTTAACAAATCTTCAATACCAACTCCAGTTTTCGCACTACATAAAATGATATCTTCTCTATCAAAACCTAAAGTTTCTAATTCTTGACTAACTTTTTCAACATCAGCATTTGGTAAATCAATCTTATTGATAACAGGTATTATAGTTAAATTATTATCTAAAGCTAAATATAAATTAGCTAATGTTTGAGCTTCAATACCTTGAGCTGCATCCACAACTAAAACAGCTCCTTCACAAGCAGCTAGTGACCTTGAAACCTCATATGAAAAATCAACATGACCAGGCGTATCAATTAAGTGCAAGAAAAAATCATCATCACCATAATGATACTTTAATTGAACTGCATTCAACTTAATAGTAATACCTCTTTCACGTTCAATATCCATACTATCTAATAATTGTTCTTTTGCTTCTCTTTTCGTAATCGCACCAGTAAATTCAAGTATACGATCAGCAATTGTACTCTTACCATGATCAATATGCGCGATTATCGAAAAATTTCTAATATTCTCTCTTTTCATACATACTATTATACCATATATCAAAAATTAAATCATATAATTTTATATGAGTGAAGAAAAAGTAATTGATATTCAACTATATGCTGTAGCAATATCAGTAATAACCACCATAATATCTCTATTACTAACATATAATCAAAAGCTAGAAAAACAAAATAAAAAGACGATATTTACTCCAAAACAAACTCTTAAAATAACTAAAATAAATAGAATAACAATATTAATAGTAACCATAACATTTTTATATGTAAACTATATGTTATATAAAATATCAAAAAAAGAAGGAGAAAATCTAACTCCTTACAAATTACAAATAACATCATCAGTTCTAGTTACCATAGCCGGTATTATAACTTTATATGTAATATTACAATCTGAAAAAGAAACAGTAGCAGATGTTGAAAATCCTATTGTATAAGATTAATTATTACAATCATTATCGATTTTTTCGATATCAAGTATATTTTTATCACTTGATTAATATAATAATTTATCTCATTATCATTTTTAAGGGAAATAGCAATCGATAATGTGACATTGTTAATTGTGCATCCAATGGGTGCACTTTTAAAAACAAATATAGTTTTCTTATGTCAAATAAATATCTAATACTATATTTTTTATTAATTTCAACTTTTAATTTTTCTGAATACTCTTTGATTATTCCTTCTCCATAATTCTTTCCAGCTTCAAATAACAATTTACCTACATTATAATACTTTTGTAATTCATATCTGTTTTTGCTATAATCTTTTACTTGTCTATTTATTTCATTATTTATTAATTCATTTTTTATTTCATTATAGTAATTCATAGTATCTCCCTTCACTTATATTATTCAATAATTGATTATACCTTATAATAATTTGTATGCTATGCTAATTCATATTGACGTGAGATTATTCTCTCATCAGAACAATACTTAATTACATATTTATTATCTTGCTTACATATTATTATTCCTATTGTTTTATCTTTATTTATTTTTCTTAAGTTGTCATTAATATAATTCATATATACTTGTATTTGACCTATATGTTCTTTTTTCAATTCTGTTGTTTTAAGTTCAATAACAACATAACAATTGTATTCTATATTGAATAGTAGTAAATCAATATAGTTATATGTATTACCTATTTTAATTTTATATTCATTACCAACGTAGGTAAATCCAATTCCTAGTTGGGCCAAAAAATTATCTAAATTATTTAATATCAATTGCTTTAATGCATACTCATTTATTTCTTTTTTTACATTTCCTGATTTTATAATTACTGGATTAGGTACTAAATCATTTGCTTTTAATTCTTCCGATTCAATAAGTTTAGTTTTACATTCATTACTTAATCTATCATATTCATGACTTTTTATTCTTTCATGTAATTCTCTTCTTGATATATTATTTCTCTCACAAATAATAATATAATACTTAATTGCATTATAATCTTTTACTGTTAACAATTCTCTATAATGACTCCAACTCAATTTTGTACCCAGTGGGTACAATTTTTCTTTACTAAATATTTCATAAAATTTTCTCATTTTATACAAATTACTAACTTTATACTTTGTACCGACTTCTATCATTAATTTTTCAGAATATTGCTTAATTATATTTTTACCATACTCTTTACCAGCCATACTTAATAATTTTCCTATTTCAAAATAAACAGTAACCTTCTGTCTATCTTTTGAATAGTCTTTAACCTTATCATATATTTCACTTTTTATTATTTTTGCTTTTATCTCGTTATAATAATTCATAGTATCTCCCTTCACTTATATTATTCGATAAATATTTATGATTTCCTTCTTTAAACTAAAAAAATAGAATAATTTCTTATCCTATTTTATAGCTTCACTTAGTTTTATTGTTGCTTCTGACATTCTATTTTCACGATAGTATTTTACTTTAACTTTATCTCCTACTTTATGTTTATATAAATTATATCTAAAGTGTGATGAATCTTCTATTTTTTTACCATCCATTTCAACAATAATATCACCTACTTGTAATCCGGCCTTTTCTGCAGGTTTTCCTTTTTCAATATAAGCTATTATTGCTCCAAATGTTACATCATTACTGACTTTAATATTATAATAATATTGTAATTGGAATGAATTAGATATATCTGCAACTTGTACTCCAACATAAGGTCTTTCTATTTTTTTACCATTTTCTAAATCTTCAATAATAGAGTTTACTGTATCAACTGGAATAGCAAATCCCATTCCTTCTACACCTTCACCTACTAATTTAGAAGATGTAACCCCTACTACTTGACCTTTTATATTACATAAAGCTCCTCCACTATTTCCTGAGTTAATAGCAGCATCTATTTGAATAGCTTCCATCATATAACTTCCTGATGAAAGTTCTACTCCAACCATTCTATTTTTACCTGATAAAATTCCTTTAGTGACTGAACCCATATATTCTTTTCCAAGTGGTGCGCCTATAGTAAATAAAGTGTCTCCTAATTCTAATGATGAAGATGAACCTAATTCGGCTACTTTTTGAACTGTCTTAGCATCAACTTTTAATACAGCTATGTCAGAGTACTCATCTGATCCAACAACTATTGCATCTGTCTCTGTTCCATTCATATATGTTACTTTAATTTTTTTGGCATCAGCTATAACATGATAATTAGTTAAAATATATCCATTTTTATTATCTTTTTTATAGACAAATCCTGATCCAGAAGCACTTTGTGTAGTTTTACCCATAAACGATTCTACATCAGCAGTTACTTCTATATATACTGATGAATTATATACTTTACTAATAGCTTCTTTCAAATCACTCTTTTCATTTACTGTTGTTTTAACTACTTTTTCATTAGTAGTAACATTTTTTATTTTTTTTGCGCCTAGTAATATAATTATTATTATAAGCGCGGCAATAATGATAATATACATCAAGTTTGATGTTTTTTCTTCTTTTTTATTATCTTTTACTTCTCGATATATTACTTTTGTTTCCTCTTTATTCTTTTCTTCCATACTATTTCCTTCTTTCATAATTTTATTATAATTGATATTTATGTCGATTTTGTGAAAATTTTTTGTTTTTTTATTGTAATTCGTATAGAGTACCTTCTCTTGTATCTTTTAAAATGATTCCTTTTTCTAATAGTTCATTTCTTATTTGATCTGCTAATAGATAATTTTTATCTATTTTAGCTTGTTTTCTTTCTTTTATTTTAGATTTAATATATTGTTCTAATTCTTTATCTAATTTATCTTTTTTTAATAAATCTAAACATAATACTTTATCAAAATCTTTTATTAAATATAATTTAGTATTATTATTAACTTCATCTTTTAATAATTCGAATAATACAGTTAATGCATTTGCAGTATTTAAATTGTTTTCTAAAGCTTTTTTAAATTTATTTTGATACTTTTCAATAACGTTATCATCTTTTACTGATTCATCTTTTTTAATAGATTTAATTTTACTTATTAATTTATCATATTGATTTTTAGCTATATCTAAATTATCATAGGAAAATACTAATTGTTTTTGATAATGTGATTGTAGACAAAATAAACGATATACTAAAGGATTATATCCTTTTTGTTCTAATAAAGAAAGTGTTAGAAATTCTCCTTTAGATTTACTCATTTTACCACTATCTGTATTGAGGTGCTGCGGATGGAACCAGTAGTTGCACCATTTATGTCCTACATAACTTTCTGTTTGAGCAATTTCATTAGTATGATGTGGAAATATATTATCTACTCCACCACAATGTATATCTAAATATTCTCCTAGATATTTTAAAGATATACATGAACACTCGATATGCCATCCTGGATATCCCACACCCCATGGTGAATCCCATTTTAATTCTTGATCATCAAATTTTGATTTAGTAAACCATAAAACAAAATCGGTTTTATTTTTTTTATTTTGATCTACTTCTACATCACTTCGAACAGCTTCTAATAAATTATCTTCACTATGATTTGTTAACTGATAATAATCTTCTAATTTAGATGTATCAAAATAAACATTCCCTCCTGCTATATAAGCATAATCATCACTAATTAATTTAGTAATAAATTTAATATAGTCAGCTATCATTGATGTTGCAGGAATAACTGTACTAGGCCATCTAATATTTAATTTATCACAATCTTCTTTAAATTTATCGGTATAGAATTTTGCAATGTCTAAAACAGTTTTGTTTTCTCTTTTCGCCCCTTTAACCATTTTATCTTCACCGGTATCAGCATCACTTGATAAATGTCCTACATCTGTAATATTCATTACTCTATCTACTTTATATCCAATATATTCTAATGATTTTTCTAATATATCTTCCATAATATAAGTTCTTAAATTGCCAATATGTGCATAATGATATACTGTAGGACCACAAGTATACATCTTAACAATACCATCATCAATACTTTTAAAATCTTCTATTTTTCGTGTTAATGTATTATAAAATTTCATAACATCACCAGTACAATTATATCATGAAAATTAATTTTTTTTCCAAAAAATATTGCATAATCATAATAAATATGGTATATTAAGTAAGTCGATGGATCTTTAGCTCAGTTGGTTAGAGCATTCGGCTCATAACCGAACGGTCGTAGGTTCGAGTCCTACAAGATCCACCACGTG
>CACZQD010000047.1 GCA_902783215.1 uncultured Erysipelotrichaceae bacterium | reverse complement strand
ATTTATTATGATATTATATTATTGGTGATATAATGTTTGAACGTTTTAAATTATTAGTGAATGACAAATTTAAAGAAATTAATAACAAAACTATCCTTATAATTGGATTAGGTGGAGTTGGAAGTTATACTGTTGAGTCATTAGTTAGATCAGGAATTCAAAATTTAATATTAGTTGATGGCGATAAAATTGATATTACTAATTTAAATCGTCAATTAATGTCTAATCACAATAATATAGGTGAATTTAAAACTAAAGTGTGGTATAATCGTATTAAGAGTATTAATCCTAGTTGTAATGTTACTTTAATCACACAATTTATTGATAAGAATAATATAGATGTTTTGTTTAAAAATAATATAGATTATGTTGTTGATGCATGTGATACTATAACTACGAAAATACTTTTAATTGAAAAATGTCAAAAATTGGGTATTAAATTAATATCTAGTATGGGAACAGGTAATAAAATGGATCCTTCAAAATTAGAATTAATTGATATTTATAAAACTAATTATGATCCATTAGCTAAGGTTATAAGGAAAAAGTGTCGTGAATTAGGAATAAAAAAACAAATGGTTGTATGTAGTTGCGAAAAACCTAGAATTAAAAATAGCAAAGTTATTCCATCTAATTCCTTTGTTCCAGCAACATCTGGATTATTAATGACAAGTTATATTATTAATGATATAGTAGGTGAATAGTATGTTTAATCATTTATTAAGTATAATAACAGAAATAAAAGGTAATGTTTTAACTATAGGTATTGATGATAAGCTATTAAAGGGGTTTAAAAATAATGATTGTGTGAATGTATATACATTAAATAAATATAATAATAGTTTTTCTAAATCAAAGAAAAGAATTAGTAATAAAGGTAAAACGATTAATATAAAAAGATTAAAAAAGTATTTTAAAAAAAATAGTTTAGATTATATTATTTGTGATTATAATGATGTTAAGGATTATTTAAAGTATGTTGTTAGAGATATTGTTTATACTAATTCTAATACATTATACTTATATTGTACTAGTTTGGATGATGCGGATTTAATAACTAAAAGATTTAGAAGATATGGAGCAGTTGTTGATATTAAAAAGTTTAAGCAAAATTATCTTCTTACAATTGACAATAGTAATAGTAAAACAAATTGGATATTGAATAAGATATTTTATATGAGTGATACTGCATATAATATTGTTGAATTAATAAGCGCTATTTTAACTAGTTGAGGTGGAATATGAAAGTGTTGGTTAGTGATTTTGATGGGACTTTTTTTAATAAAGATTATGAAAAGAATATAGAGTTAGTTAATAATTTTGTTGATCAAGGTAATATATTTGTTATTGCAACTGGTAGAAATATTACAGATTTAAGAAAAGATATGGATAATCATTTTATTAAGTGTAGTTACTTTATTTGTAATGATGGTGCGACTATTTTTGATCAATTTATGAATGTAATATATCGAAAAGATTTGGATCCAAAGTTAGTCAGAACAATGTATAATGCTTTATCATCAGTAAGCTATATATCTAATGTTTATTTAGATATATCCACATCTTTTGTAACTGATATTAATCGACCTGCAAATAAGATAGTAGGTCAAATTATTGATCGTGAAAAGTGTGTTAAATTAGCTAATAAAATTAATGATTATTATCCAGAATTATTTGCTTATGTAAGCCGTAATTGGGTAAATATAACTAATCGTAGTTTAACAAAGGGGAGTGCAATTAAATTTTTAGAGCAGTATTATAATTTTGATGAATATGAAATATATACATTTGGTGATGGTGTTAATGATATTTCACTTGGAGATTATAAGAATAGTTATGTATTAAACTCATCTTTTGTTACTACTAAAAAGAATTTTAATAATATTGTTAATTCATTTGAGGAAGTCATTGATTTAATAAAATAAAAAAAATTGAATATAATATTAAAGAACATATTGACGTACGTAAAAAAGTACGTTATAATATATTAAAGAGGTGAAATTATATGAGTACGATTAACATAACTAATGCAAGACAAAATTTATATCAATTGGTTTCCGATGTTAATATTGGTTTTAATCCTATTACAATTGTTAATAACAAGGGAGATAATGCAGTTCTCATTTCAGAAGAAGAATGGAAAAATATTGAAGAAACATTGTATTTAACTAGCATACCTGGGTATGTTGATGAAATAAAGAAAATAGATTCACAAGAAAAATGGAAGGTTGCAGAGGAATATAATCCAGATGAAGAATGGTAAAAGGTATAAAATACTATTGTCAAAAGTGGCTATTAAAGACAAATTGAATTTAAAAAATTCTGGACTTGATAAAAAATGTAAAAAAATACTTGATAAAATGGCTGAAGATCCTTTTTGCTATCCTCCATCATATGAGAAATTAGCTGGAAATTTAAAAGGATATTACTCAAGAAGGATTAATCGACAACATCGTATAATTTATAGAATTAATGAGGAATTAAGAGAAGTATATATAGTTAGAATGTGGACTCACTATGAGTAGTTTGTTATAAAAATACATTGATTTAGTATTTCAATGTATTTTTTTTGATTTTTCATAATGTTTAATACTATCTTTATTAACTGGTGGATAATCTATAGTTAATTCTTCTTTTAATGCTTTTAAACCAATTAATAATTGTTTACGATGTTTGTAATTATTTATCTTTTCAATATTCTTTTCTATTGTAGGTTTAATTTGTTTTTTTACTTTTTGTTGCTCTATTATGTTTAAGTTATCTTTTTTACAATATTTTTTATCATTTATTTGAAATAATTTCTTTTGTTTTATTATTCTTTTTCGATATTCTAAAGCGGTTTTAATTTGGAGTGGTGCGGTAATAGTTATTAATCCTAAGCTTATTAAATATGTAACTGGACTAATTGTTGATACAAGTCCTAATGCTAAAGAAATCATAAGTGGCCACTCTTTAATTCTTCCTATTTGTAAACTTTTAGTAGAGAAGAAAGGATATTTAGAAAATACAGGATAATTTACTAATCCAATTATTCCTTCTAGTACTATTGGTATTATATATAGTGGGTTAATAATTGATATTAAAATTCCATTTATTAAGGCATACGCTTTATCTGCTACTTGATCGAGTGTTTTACCATATTCACTAAAACTATTATATTTTCTAGCTGATTTACCATCTAAATAATCTGTTAGTGCGCCAAAACCAGATATTAATAAAGCAATGATATATGGAATAATTGATCCAGTAATTATTCCAATTGTAACTGGTATAATATTTAAAACTGAGCTTAATAATCTTGTAAAACTCCACATATTCGCACGTTGTTTTTTGTTAGTTTTTCGATTAAAAAATTCTTTAATCATTATCTTGGTTCCTTGATGAAACTTTAAGATATATTCTTTAATTTTATCCATTTAAACCCTCCTGAAGATATTGTATCAATTTTAATCATTTATTTCAAATACTGACATATTTTTAATAGTAAAAGATGTATACTTTTATAGGTGATATAATGGCACGGAAATTTAGATATAAACGTCGATTTAAAATATATAAAGTATTTATATATTTAATTTTAATTGGACTTATATATTATTTTTATTTATTTGTTTCTCATTTATCTATAGATAATATAAATAATGATTTTTTAAAGTTTTTAGCTAATTATTACCACTATTATTCATATGATGAATGTAAAAGAACTACGCCTATTATTGATGTTTATAAAAGAGTTCAAACTACATTTAATACTCCTAATAAACTATTAATAAGTGATTTAGTTTATAATGAAAAAAAACAAGATAATCAAAAATTAATAGTAAAAAAAAGTGATGATTATCAGGTATATATTTATAACACACATCAAAAAGAATCATATAGTATGACTTATGTTGAAGATTATAATATTGTTCCAGATGTATTATTAATGAGTCACATGATTCAAGAAAAATTAAATAATAGTGGTATAAAAACATTGGTTGAAGAAAATGATATTTCTAATTATCTTAAGAAAAATGATATGAACTATGGACAAAGTTACCAAGCTAGTCGCACTTTTTTAAAACAAGTACTTGATAAGAATACTAGTTTAAAACTAATAATAGATCTTCATCGTGATGCGGCCAGTTATGATTCATCTACTACTTATATTAATGATTTAAAATGTGCGAAAGTAATGTTTGTAGTTGGAAAAGAGTATGATACATATCAAAAAAACTTAATTACAACAAATAAACTAAATGATAAAATAAAAGGTAAGTATCCTAATTTAACTAGAGGTGTTTTGCAAAAATCTGGGTATGGTGTGAATGGTGTATATAATCAAGATTTAAATGATAATATTATTCTTTTGGAACTAGGTGGCGATAAAAATAATATTGATGAATTAACTAATACTATTAATTTAATTGTACCTCTTATTAAGGAGTATATAAATGAAAAAGAATAGAAAAGTTAAAAATAAATTTTTTAAAGGATTTTTTTTAATCCTATTTATCATCTTTATTGTCTTATATTTTTCAGAAGCTTCTGGTTATTATGAATTTCAAAATAGAAGAACAAAAGAGTTAACAGATAAACAAATTGAAAAATTTGAAGCAGATGTAGCTGCTGGTAAGAATGTTAAAATAGAAGATTATGTAGTCACTAAAAATAATAATTATAATAATAATTTATCAAGTGCTGGCTTGAAATTATCAAATGGAATTAGCCGTTTAATAGAGAAGGGTTTGAATAATACTTTTTCAGTAATTGTTAAGCTAATTGAAGAATAATACTTGCAAAAAATCTATATATTATTTATAATTATTTTAGGAGGAGAAGTATGCAAGATAAAATTATTAATAAACAAAGAAATGATAATTTAAGTTGGGATGAATATTTTATGGCTATAGCTAAGTTATCAGCTATGCGTAGTAAAGATCCTAATACACAAGTAGGAGCTTGTATTGTAAATAATAATCGTATTTTATCAATAGGTTATAATGGTACGCCAAATGGTTATGATGATAAATATTTTCCATGGGACAGAGAAGGGGAACCACTTGAGACAAAATATATGTATGTAGTTCATGCTGAACGTAATGCAATTTTAAATTATTTAGGCAATCGCAAAGATTTTTTAGATTCTACTTTATATGTTGATTTATTTCCATGTAATGAGTGTGCGAAAGAAATTATTCAATCCGGTATTAAAGAAATTGTATATTTATCTGATAAATATGCTGATGCAGAGAGTACTATTGCATCTAAACGTATGTTAGATGAATGTGGGGTTAAGTATCGTCAATTATCAAAAGAGCACCAAAAAATAATAAAACTTAATTTAGAAAACAAGTAGATAACTACTTTTTTCTTTTTATGTCTTTACGAACAAATGTATATGTGCTATAATGATATTGAGATGATATTATGAATAGAGTATATGCTTGTATTGATTTAAAAAGTTTTTATGCATCAGTAGAATGCGTTGAACGTTCATTGGACCCTTTAACAACTAATTTAGTTGTAGCTGATGCATCAAGAACAGAAAAAACTATTTGTTTGGCAGTAAGTCCTTCTTTAAAATCTTATGGATTATCTGGACGATCTCGACTTTATGAAGTTATCCAAAAAATAAAAGAAGAAAATAATCTACGTTTAAGAAAGATAAATAGAAGAAAATTTAATCGTAAATCTTATAATAGTGAAGAACTTAAGAAAAACAAATATTTAGCTATTGATTATCTAGTTGTCCCACCTAGAATGGCTTATTATATAAATTATAGTACTAAAATATATGATATTTATTTAAAATACATATCCGAAGAAGATATTCATGTATATTCTATCGATGAAGTATTTATGGATATTACTAATTATTTAAAATACTATCAAATGACATCGGAACAGTTAATAACTAAAATTATGAAAGATGTTTATGATGAAACAGGTATAACAGCAACGTCTGGTATTGGTACTAATTTATATTTAGCTAAAATAGCTATGGATATAGATGCAAAACATATGGAACCAAATAATTTTGGTGCGAGAATATCCTATCTAGATGAAAAAATATATAGAAAAAAATTATGGTCTCATCAACCATTAACTGATTTTTGGAGAGTAGGTAAGGGATACTATAATAAATTAAAACAAAATAAACTATTAACTATGGGAGATATAGCTAAGTGTTCAATTGATAATGAAGACTTATTATTTAAACTATTTGGTATTAATGCAGAACTTTTAATTGATCATGCATGGGGATATGAACCATGTACTATCAAAGATATAAAAGCATATAAACCCATTACTAATTGTTTAACTTCAGGACAAGTTCTTCATGAACCATATGATTATAAAAAAACTATAATAGTTCTACGTGAAATGATTGAAGAATTGTGCTACTGTCTAGTATCTAAAGGATTAATAACTAATCAAATAGTTTTAACTGTTGGTTATGATATATCAAATATAAATAGTAACTATGAAGGAGAAATAACTACGGATTTTTATGGTAGAAAAATACCTAAGCATGCTCATGGTACAGTTAATTTAGTTAAGAAAACATCTTCCAATCAAATAATAACTAAGGAAGTAATTAATCTTTATGAAAAGATAGTTAATAAAAACTTACTTATTAGAAGAATGAATATATGCGCAAATAAATTAACTAGTTCAAATAAAAAAGAGATTGCTTATAAACAATTTAGTTTATTTGAAAATAATGATAATTGGGAACAAGAAATAGAAATAAAAAATAAAGAAGAACAACAAGATAATAAGCTTCAAGAAACAGTATTAAATATAAAAAATAAATATGGGAAAAATTCAGTTGTGAAAGCTTTAGATTTAAGTGAAGGAGCAACAGCTATTGATCGTAACAAACAAATAGGAGGACATAAAGCATGAATTATGATGATATTATTAATACTAGGTATCCATTTGATTTAAAACATCCAAGAATGAGTGTTTATAATCGTTCAGCTCAATTCGCTCCATTTGCTGCTTTAACAGGCCATAGTGAATCGATTAAAGAAACAGCTAGATTAACTGATGAACAAATAGAAATTAATGAAGATCAAAAAGAAATAATTAATCAAAAATTAATTTATATTAATAAATATATTAAAGCGCATCCAAATATATCAATTACATATTTTGTAAAAGATAAAAAAAAGAAAGGTGGTAAATATATAACTATCACTAGCGAGATTAAAAAAATAGATACATATAATAAAGTGATTATTTTAGTGAATAATAATAAAATACTATTTGACGATATAATTAGTATACATACTATATAAAAATGGTTAAAAAAGATATAAATTAAACAAACTTATATCTTTTTAGTTTTATTCACCATTTAAAAAATTCATTACTAAATCTATTAATATTTCCTTTTCTTTAGGATTGGATTGAGCAATAAGAAGGGTAACTGCAACAAGTGTATTATTATCAATTACTTGTTTATTATTTTTGTATAGAATATTATAAAACTCTAGAAAATATATAAATAGTGTAGCTGCTATTCTTTTATTTCCATCAATAAAGGTATGATTTTTAGTAATTAAATATAAGAAATTAGCTACCTTTTCTTCTAAAGTAGGGTATAGCTCTTTACTATCAAAAGATTGATAAATCTTACCAATAATAGCTTTTAATCCTTGATCCCTTTCTAGTGCAAATAAATTACTATCACTATTAAATTTTAGTTTAGTAATTATATTCATACAATCTTCGTAAGTAATTTTATCATTATTGATTGTTCCATTAGGTTTAATTACTCTTTTATGATCATAATCATCAAGTAAGCTTAAAGCATTAGAATAATTATTTATAACTTTAATAATTTCTCTAGCTTCATTACCATTTAATTCCTGATCTATTCTACCAGCAATATCAATTAACTGTACCGTTTTCTCTAAATACTCTAATCTCTTTTGATTAACTGCATATCCTTTTATTAGATAGTCTTTTAATACTTTATTAGCCCATTTTCTAAAAGCAATACCGTTTTTTGATTTAACACGATATCCAACACTTATAATCATATCTAAATTATAAAATTTGGTATTATATTTTTTGCCATCTTTAGCAGTATGCTCAAAAAATGAGCATACTTGATTTTCTTCAAGTTCTCCATCTTTATAAATATTTTGGATATGTCTTGTTATAGTTTTTCTATCTTTATTATATAGTTGTGCCATTTGTTGTTGTGTAAGCCATACTGTTTCATCCTTCATATTTACTTCTAATTTAATATCTTGATTTTCAAATAAAATTATTTCATTTTTCATGTAAATGCCTCCTTTTGTTAATATAGTATTGTAATAATCTTATTTATTAAATTTGTTTTTATAAGTTCATCTTCTAATACATTAATAGAAAAAGTTCTACTTCCTGCATAATTAACGCTAGTTCCACAATGATATATTTTATTGCAATCTATAATGAAATATCTATCATGAAAACTATCATCATATATTACTTTTAAATTGTTATATTGTTCATTATACTTTTTGATATCTAATTTTTTTAGTAATTTATTATCTTTAACTATCAATGTTACTTGTATACTAATTTTTCTAATCATATCCAATATAGTTTTATCGGCATAGCAATCAACAATAATTAACTCCTTTTTGCTTTCATTAAAAATATCAATTATTTTAGAATATGCATCATATATCTGTCCTTTGAAAAATACTTCATTAACTTTTTTCTTTTCATTCATTGTATCAAGTGTATTTTCTATTTTTAACAATCTTTTTTCGTGATTGATTAATATTTCATTATTATATTTATTATTTACTATATATTTTCGCATTTTGATGAATGTTTCAACAATTTTTAAACTAGCATTAATAGCAATATCACTTTTTAAAACACCAGCAAGCATTGTTATACCGTACTCTGTAAAAACATATGGTGAATATTTAGAATATTGTCCTTGATTTAATTCTAAGGCGCCATTTTGGCACCTTAGAATTTTATATTCATCATAAGTTAATCTAAACATAAATATCTCAGGTAATCTATTAATGTGCCTTTTTACTGCTAAATTGATAGTCTTAGTTCTATTTATACATTTATATGATCGAATTTCTGGTAGCTACAAAATTTTATTATTAACTTGTTATTAACTCTTTATCATTTTCTATATTGTTTTTATCACTTTTATTTAGTATTTTCATTTGTGATATTGCAATTTTATTTAATCTTTCTAATCGTTTTGACTGATTAAGTCCATCATTAATAAATACAGAATTTAAGTTTTCTAGATTTGCTAAACATATTAATTCATTTATTGTTGCATAATCTCTAATATTTCCATCCAAATTAGAATGGTCTTCTCTCCATTGTTTAGCAGTAATTCCAAATAGTGCCATATTTAATACATCTGCTTCTTCAGCATATACATAGTTTATTTGTTCTTTAGTTAATTTAGTTGGTATTAAATTAAGTTTTATTGCGCTAGTATGAATTTTATAATTAATTTTTGATAATTCTCTTTTAGCGTCCCATTTTAACTTATTTTGTTTCTGCTGTTTTAATCTTTCAAATTCTTTAATTAATAATAATTTAAATTTTGGGCTAATCCACATTCCAAACTCAAATGCAATATCTTTATGTGCATAGGTTCCTCCATATCTTCCAGTCTTAGATATAATTCCAATAGCATTTGTTTTTGCTACCCATTCTTTAACACTTAATTTATAACTATTTAAACCTGCTTGACTTTTAATTATGGCGAATTCGCCATAATTAAAATTAGAATTATGTAATTCTTCCCATATTCCTAAAAATTCAATTGTATTTCTATTCCTTAACCAATCTGTAACAAAAAAATTTCCATCTTTAGATTTAAGCATATCTGTTATTGAAATATAATCCTCGTTTTCAATTTTTATATAATTAATTATTTGATTGTCCACATTTAATTCCATATTTTTAACTCCTTCCTAATTTTACAGACACATCTGAAAAATTATAAACATTTATATTAATAAACTAACATCGTGTGGTATTATTATCTTGCTATAAAGATAATAATGACTTTATATTACATATATTTTAGAATCTATCATTACTTGTTTACAACCAATTTTATAAAAAAATATTATAATGTATTTCATTAATTATCTCTCAACCATGATCATTATAACATACATATGTACTTATAGCAATGCTTTTGTTATATCTTTTTTAAAAGTATAAAAAAATATGAGTTGCGCTCATATCTTTTGTTCCGTTTTAAAAAAATCTTCAATAGGTATTTCTAATACATCTGCAATCCTACCCAATGTAGCTATAGAAAAAGACTTCTTTCTTCTAAAACTTTCTATTTCAGATAAAAAATCTATTGACATATCTGCTTCTTCAGCTAGTCTTTGTTGAGTATATTTTTTTTTAGTAAACGAAAGTATTTAATATTTTTTCTTACAATATCATAATAATAATCATTACTATTAATAACTTTAGTATTCATAAAACCAGCCCCTAAGTATATTTTGTCATAATAATAAATTTATCAAAACGTGACTGTAGCACTTGCTCAAATTGATAAAATGTGCTATAGTTATTATAGCTTATATGATAAAATAACCAAAGGAGTGATCATATGTATAAAAGAAATAACTATAAAATGTATATAATAGGCAGTATTATATTAAGTGTAATTGCTTTAACAGGTTTGATATATGCAGCATTTACAGGACAATTAAATATAAGAGGAACATCTGTAAATAGACACTCTAAATGGGATGTACATTTTGAAAACTTATCAACAATAACTACTACTCACACTGCTAAAGTATTAGATAATAAAGAACCTAAAATAGGTGATGATTTATTAAGCATTACAGATTATGATGTATCATTAACTACTCCAGGTGATTCTATATCATTTACCTTTGATGTAGTAAATGAAGGTAACTATAATGCTAAAATAACTGCTATTAATATAGATACACCAGAATGTACTGGATCAGATGAAACAAGTAATAATAATGTGTGTAATAATATAACATACACATTAACTCAAGCATCAGGATCATCAGTAAATGTTAATGATGTTATTTATGCAAAAGACCATTTAACTTTAAAAGTAACACTTACATATAAAGATACAGTAACAGCAAGTGAATTAGCAACATCAGATGTATCGATATCTAACTTAGGAATTACCATTGATTTTGAACAATCAAGTGATGCATTAATAAAAGATAATGGGGAAGTAGCAAACTATAGAGTATATCATCAAGGAGATAAAATAACAGTGAATAATGAAGATTATTGGATAATAGCAAGAAGTGGAATAGGACAAGATTATGTAGTAGCCTTAAAAGATGAACCTTTAACTGTAGAAGAAGTTAATTTGTATGGATCAAGTATATCAGTTTCAGCAGGGAATCAAAATGGATATGGTAAAATGGCATTCGGTTCAACGAATGAATATAGTACATCGAATATCAAAATAGTAGTAGACACTTGGGCAAACGATAAATTTGCCAATGATATATTAAAAGAAATTGATGGATATAAGTCTAGATTGTTGATGGAATCTGATTTTATGGTTTTAGGTTATTCAGGAAGGTATGTGCATGGTTATACTAATGTATCTAATGTGCCAAATTTTGTATATAGTTATACAGATTATTATACAGCATATAAAAGTACTCGTGGTGCTATAACCTATGTAGCCGTTGATGGGCAAATAATTTCAGGTGGTGGGCCACAGCCTCATGTAGAACGTTTAGTCCGCCCAGTAATCAATGTCTATAAATCAGCTTTAGAAAATAATAATGGATAAAAAATATTTTAAAGAGTAAGATGATTTTGTTTCTTATTCTTTTATTTTATATTGTTTATTGTTTTATATAGTATTTAATATAAAATAACAATATAAAAACTTTACAAAGAAAAAAATATATATTATAATTTATATGGTGAAGAAATATCGTATAAAATGAGATAATTGATTTATTAGTAAAGGTAGTGATTGAATGAGTAAAACAAGAAGTGAATCAAGAAAAGATATTATGACTATTCTATATCAGATTAATGTATATGAGGTTAATGGTGTAGATTATAGTGTGGATGAGGTTATTAATAATGTAATAGAAATTGATAACGAATTTGTTAAGGATGTTGTATATGGAGTTATTACTTATAAGTCTTATATTGATAAACTTGCTATTGAATGTTTAAAGGATTGGACTATTGATCGATTGGGTAATACTGATCAGGCAATTTTAAGAATGGCAGTATATGAGATTGTTTATACTGATACTCCTGATATTGTATGTATTAATGAGGCTATTGAGCTTGCTAAAATGTATAGTGATGATAAGGTTAAGAATATGATTAACGCATGTTTAGATAAGTTATATCATCAGAGGTTAGATAATGAATGATAAGTATTTAACTGTTGGAGCAATTACACGATATTTAAAAAGTAGATTTGATTCTGATACTAATTTAATGAATGTGTATTTAAAAGGGGAGATATCTAATTTTAAGGCTCATTCTTCTGGTCATTTATATTTTTCTATTAAGGATGAATATAGTAAGATTAATGCTATTATGTTTGCTAGTAATGCGAAAAAATTGAATTTTAAGCCTGTTGAAGGTTCTAAGGTTTTAGTTAATGGTCGTATTAGTATTTACGAGGCTACTGGTAATTATCAGATATATGTAAATAGCATGGAAGAGGATGGCGTAGGTAATTTATATATTGCTTTTGAAAAGTTAAAAAAACAATTAGCTAGTGAAGGTTTGTTTGATGAAAAACATAAAAAAGTTATTCCTAAATACCCAAGTAAAATAGGTGTGGTTACGGCTTCTACTGGAGCAGCAGTTAAGGATATAATATCAACAATTAAAAGAAGATATCCAATATGTGAAACAATTCTTTTTCCATCTTTAGTTCAAGGTGATGGAGCAGCAGATGATATTGTTAAAAATATTGAAATGGCTCAAGATTATGATTTAGATGTTTTGATTGTTGGCCGTGGTGGTGGATCTATTGAAGATCTATGGCCTTTTAATGAAGAGGTAGTTGCTCGCGCTATTTTTGCATCTAAGATTCCGGTTATTAGTGCAGTTGGGCATGAAATAGATTTTACAATTGCTGATTTTGTTTCTGATTTGCGTGCGCCTACTCCAACCGGAGCAGCAGAAATGGCGGTACCTAATTTAAGTGATTTAATCACATTAATAAGTAATTATAAAATTAGATTAAATGAAGCAATTTTAAAAAATATCAATTATCAAAAATTATATTTAGATAGTTTAAAGAATTCCTTTGTTATTAAAAATCCAATGATTATGTATAAAAGTAAGAAACAATTTTTAGATATGATGATTGATAAATTACAAAGTATTATGCTTAATAAAGTGAATAATGCGAGATATGAATTTAATATGTTAGCTAATAGTCACGTGTTGACAGATCCATCATATTTATATAAGGATTATCAAAATCAATTAGCTAATATTATTGATAAATTAGAATTATTAAATCCATTAGGCGTTTTAAAAAGAGGTTATTCTCTTACATATATTAATGATCAAGTAGTGAAAAGTATAAGTAGTGTTGAAGTGGATGATAATATTAAAATTAAGTTATCTGATGGGGTTGTTAGTGCGCAAGTAACTGATAAGGAGAAAAGCAATGAATAGTAATATAAGTATGTCAGATAAATTAACTAATCAGATATTTAATTTTTGTAAGGGTATAGTAAGATTACAAAAAGAAGTTATAGTGGGGCATGAAGATAGTGTAGGTTTTTCATCTAGTGATGATAATTTTGATTTACACTATCTTGAGACAGATGATAAAATCAATCAACTATCATTTCATAACAAACAAAAGGATAATTTATTTGATTTAAATATTACTCAATTTAATGATAGCTATACATTCTATGAATATGATTTAATAATTGATGGAGAAAAAGTTAAGTATGAAGAAAATCTCATTTATTTAGTAAAAATTTATCATGCTGTTGGAAGTTATTTTGTGATGTTAAAGAAATCAAAATCACTTATACCAAGATTTAAAGGCGATATGGATGAATTAATCTTGGAAAATAATAATCAATTAGTAAAGAAAAGAGGTAATAATTATGAGTAAAGAAGTTAAGTTTGAAGATCAAGTAAAAGAGTTAGAAAAACTTATCAATGAGTTAGAGTCTGGGGAAGTAGATTTAGATAAATCCATTGAAAAATATACTCAAGCTATGAAGCTGGTTAAAGAATGTGATAAAAAGTTAAAACATATTGAAACACAAGTTAATAAAATAGTTACTGAAGATGGATTAAAAGATTTTAATATTGAGGAATAATATGAATAAAAACTTTAAAAAAATTCTTGTTTTTATATTAATAGTTATTGTCATATTTATATCTTATATATTGGTTACAAGTAATTCTAAAACAGAAAAACCTTCTTTAAAAAAGCATGTTAAAACAGAAGAGAAAAAGAAACTGAAACTAAGAGAAGGGGAAGAATTAATTGAGACAACTAGTAAAGGATATAGTGTTACTAAATTAAAGGATATATATTATGTAGATGGCGTTTTAATTGTTAATAAAACTTACCCGTTACCAGAAAATTATCAGCCTATTAATCCATATAAAGAGATTACTAGTGATTATTTATATGGTGGTGATTACATAGAAGAAAAGGTAATGAATCAATTTTTAAAAATGCAAAGTGATGCTTCAAAAAAGAGTTTAAGTCTTAAAATAAGTAGTGGTTATCGTTCTTATAAAGTACAAGTAGATTTATATAACAATTATGTAGCAAAAGATGGTAAAGATGCTGCGGATACATATAGTGCTCGTCCAGGCTTTTCGGAGCACCAATCAGGTCTTTCATTTGATCTTAATGGAACTAATGAAAACTTTATTGATACCAAGGAAGGTAAATGGTTAAATGATAATTGCTATAAATATGGATTTATTTTGAGATTCCCTAGTGGTTCCGAAGATAAAACAGGATATATGTATGAAGCATGGCATTTTAGGTATGTTGGTACTAAATTAGCTAAAAAACTATATAATAATGGTAGTTGGATAAGTTTAGAAGAATATTTTGGAATAAATAGTAAGTATAATGATTAATATGTATCTTATGATGCATATTTATAAATTGAAAAATTAAGTGTCCAAAATGGACAAAAAAAGAGACACATATAATTACCTATGATACAATGTAAGTGACGAAACTTAT
>CACZQD010000046.1 GCA_902783215.1 uncultured Erysipelotrichaceae bacterium | reverse complement strand
CTTCCAGATAATTTAGATTATAAAGGAAATGAAGTAGAATGTGATAAACCAATAAAACCAGATGCAAATGGGAAATTAAAACTAACGTGTTGTAAAGTTGTTGGTGGAACAGGAACTGGATATGATTATGAAAATGGTAAGGTAGAAAAAAGTAATGATACAAGCTGTAATACTAAAGAAGAAAATCAAGGAAATAATCATCAAGAAGAATCTTCAAAAATAGCTGTAGATACTTTACTAGAAAAAACAAATGATGTGAATGTAACAACATATACATCAGGAAGTGATGCTTCACATCAAATGTATACATTTGAACATCCAGCTACAGAACAAACACCTGCCTTAACAGATTACCGATATATCGGGAATGATCCATATAACTATGTAGATTTTAATGGAGAAACATGGAGGATAATCGGAATCTTTACCGCAGAAGATGAAAATGGAAATACATCACAAAGAATAAAGATAATCAAAGATGAAAAATTATCTAGTGATATGGATTGGGATTCAGCTTCACCACTCGAAAATGAATGGCCAACGTCAACACTTAATACATATTTAAATGGAGATTACTATACTAATTTAAGTGATACTGCTAGAAAAATGATTGAACCTGCAGAGATATACTTGGGTGGGAGGACATATGATTCAACAACCCACTATGGAACAGCAAGTGATATGTATGCATGGGAGCGAGGAACTAGAAGAAAGTATGAAAATCGTAGTATAAAATATGCAAATAATATAGCATTAGCATACCCTAGTGATGTATATTATACATATGCAAATGGAGTAGATTATAATTGTTATAAAGATGGATCTAAATGTGGTGAGTATTTTTCAGAGAATGGATGGATGTACAAGTTAGCAACGACTTGGTGGCTAATTTCTCCTTGTCCTATTAATTCTTACCATTCATTTTGGGTATTAGCAGATGGTAGTTTAATGGATACAGGAGTTTCTATATCTACTTCAATTCGCCCAGTTACTTATCTAAAATCATCTGTTAAAATTGCAAGTGGTACTGGAACTAGTTCTGATCCATATAAGTTAAAAATATAATAATAAGATTTGTTTTGGAGTTTATTTTATTAAACTCCTTTTTGATATATTATAATAAATAAATTGATTTAAATTAATATTTATAATATAATATTCATAGGAGGATGTTCTATGGATAAATATTTAGAGTTAAGAGAAAAATATCAAAATTTTATATATGATAAATATGAAATAAGTGAAACTGATTATGAATTAGTTATTCATAATCATTATATAATAGAAAATCTAGAGGATTTTAATACTTATTTAAGAATAAGTAAAAATGATATAATTAATAAAAATATTGATAAAAATTTACTAAGTTATTTAGCTTTTCATGTTGGTATGATTGAACTATTAAGTTATTGGAAATGTACTTGTTCTAAGAACATAATCGTTAAATGTGGTTACTTAGATCAAGATCAAATAAATTGGTTTAAGAAATTATATTATAATGGTTTAGGTGAATTTTTCTATATTAATAAAATAAGTGCTGAAATGGATAATTTTGTTAATATTGAGTGTTTAGGAGAAAAATTAACATTTACTAATGATTATCAAGGTAATGGTAATTTAATTACTATTGGTGGTGGTAAAGATTCAATAGTTGCTTTAGAATTACTTAAAGATTTATATGAAGAAAATACTTGTTTTGTTATGAATCCTAAAAGTGCGCATGAAGATACTATTAGAGTTGCTGGATATGAAAATAAAGCTATTCGTATTAAAAGAACATATATTGATCCTAAAATAATTGAATTAAATAAAAAAGGTTTTTTAAATGGGCATACACCATTTTCATCATTACTTGCTTTTATTGCTTACTTATCAGCTTATTTAACAGGAAGAAAGAATATTATTTTATCTAATGAAGGTAGTGCGAATGAAGCTACAGTAATAGGTACTAATATTAATCATCAATATTCTAAAACATATGAATTTGAACTAGATTTTTATAATTATACTAAAAAATATTTTAATATTGATATTAAATACTTTAGTATTTTAAGATGTCTAACGGAATTTCAAATAGGTATGCTATTTTCTAGTTATGAAAAATATCATAAAGTATTTAAAAGTTGTAATGTTGGTAGTAAAGAAAATCCTTGGATATGGTGTGGACATTGTCCAAAATGTTTATTTGTTTATACCATATTAAGTCCTTTCTTATATAAAGATAAATTAATAGATATATTTGGTAAAGATTTATTTGAAGATAAAGAATTACTAAATACTTTTATAGAACTTTTAGGATATAGTGATAAAAAACCGTTTGAATGTGTAGGTACTTATAGTGAAGTTAGATATGCAGTAAGTTTGGTAATAAATGAATTAAAGGATAATTTACCATATTTACTTCAATATTATAAAGATAATTATAATCTAGAATTTAATAATGAAATAATGACGGGTTTTAATAATAAACACAATATATCTGAACCATTTTTAAGTATTGTTAAAGGAGAATTGGAGAAAAATGTATCAAAAAATCATTCAAAAATTAAGGGATAAATATATAGCTATATTAGGTTTTGGAATGGAAGGTAAAAGTACATATTCGTTTATAAGAAAACATCTTCCTAATCAGAAATTAGCTATATTAGATGCTGTAACAATTAAATATGAACCATTTAAAAATGATCATAATTTAGAATTTGTTTTTGGTCCCACTTATTTAGATAATTTAGATAAATATGATTTAATTATTAAGACACCTGGTGTATCATTAATACATCAAGATACAACTTTATATAAAGATAAAATAACATCACAATTGGATTTATTCTTAGAAGTATATAAAGATCAAACGATAGGAGTAACTGGTACTAAGGGTAAAAGTACTACAACTACTTTAATTTATCAAATATTAAAAGAACAAGGTAAAGATGTTTATTTACTTGGTAATATTGGTAAAGCAATATTAGATGATATAGAATTATTTAATAAAGATTCTATTATGGTAATTGAGATGTCTGCTTTACAACTTGAGTATTCTAAAATTTCTCCTCATATTGGAATAATTGTGAATTTATATCAAGATCATTTAGATCATGCTGGTAGTGTGAAACACTATCATGAAAATAAATTAAATATTTTAAAATATCAAACTAAAAACGATATTGGTATATATGCTAGTGATAATAAATATTTAAAAGAATATATGAAACAAAATATATATAAATCTAAATTATATACAGTATCATTAAATGAACAAAGTGATATCTATATTAAAGATAATTATGTATATTTAAAAGATAAACAGCTATATGATATAAATAGTAATAGAACTTTAAAAGGGGATTACAATTTAGAAAATATTATGTTTGTTTTATTCATATCAGAATTATATAATTTAGATATTAATAAAACAAAAGAAATAATCAATAACTTTAAAACATTACCTCATCGTTTAGAAAAAGTTGGAACATATAATGACATAACTTATTATGATGATGCTATATCAACAATTCCAGAAGCTACTATAAATGCAGTTAAAGCCTTAGGCAGTGTTGATACATTAATAATAGGTGGTATGGATAGAGGTGTAGATAATAGTGAATTAGTTAAATTTTTAAACGATTCAAATATAACTAACATTATATGTATGCCTAAAACAGGACATGATATAGCTAAGGTTTTAAAAAGAGAAACAATAATTGTAGATACATTAGATCAAGCAGTAAAAATAGCTAAAGAAAAAACTAAAATAAATTCAATATGTTTAATGTCTCCAGGAGCATCTAGTTATGAATATTTTAAAAATTATATTGAAAAAGGAAATAAATATCAAGAATTAGTCAAAAATGATAATTAAAAGTGTCAACTTGACATTTTTTTCTTTTCTTTTTCTTTAAAATTATTATAAATATGATACAATATACATAAGGAGATGGAAGTATGCCTAAGAAAGATAGTAATTTAAAAATTAATAAAAAGGAAAAAGAAGAAATAAAAAAAGAAATAACAAATGAAATAACTAATGATATTCAAAAAAAAGTAGAAAAGAAAGTAGTAGATAGTGTTGTTAATACTATTAAAAATGAAGCACAAGAACAGTTAAAAGATGATTTTGTTGATGAAGTTAAAACTGAAGTAAAGGGTCAAATAATTAAAGAAGAAAAAAGATTACTTCGCCATCGCAAATGGAAAATTATTAGAAGAGATATTTTTATAATTATTCTATGTTGTATTATTGGATATTTAGGATATTTACTTTATAAAGGGATTGATATAGATATTAGTACAAAAAATAATAAAGTATCTAAAAGTGTAGAAACAAAAGAAGCAGAAGTAGTTAAAGATACTAATTGGTATATTGAAAATTATGGATATTTACTTGATAATATGCATTTAAAGTTACCTGGTGAAAATATAAATAAGTATTATTTATATAATAATACAATGGATGAAAATAATATTAATTCATCTATAAAACTTATTATGGCATATAACATATTAAAAAGTGAAAAAATAAAAGATGAAAATAATACTTATGTTATTTCTAATGATGATATGAAACATGCATATAATAAATTATTTGATTCGGAATATAAAGAAAGTAACTTTAGTATTGATTGTATGACTTATGTATTTAATAATAATAAGTATGTAGCTTTAAAAAATGAGTGCAGCAATATAAATAATTATGAAATAAAAGAGGAAATAACTAATATGTATGAAGAAAATGATTATATATTTATTGAAACCGTAATGGGAGTTACTAATGGAAGTAAATTATATAATTATACTAATTTATATAATCCAATAACTGAGACTTTAGATAATAATTTATTAGACTATCGTGGAAGTTTAAATAGTTATAAATATACTTTTAGAAAAAGTGGAGATTATTATAAATTTATTAAAATAGAAAAATTAATATAGTGAGGTAGAAAATGAAAAATAAAAAAGGGTTTACATTAGTAGAATTATTAGCAGTCATTGTAATAATGGCAATACTTGCTTTAATTGCAATACCTATTACAATTAGTATTATAAGTAATTCTAGAGAAAATGCACATAAAGAAAGTATTAAAACTTATGGAAGAGAAATAGAAAAAGCATTAGTAGAAGCTAAGATAGATAAAAAGAATGCTACTAAAATATCAGAATTAAAAGATTATATAAAAACATCAGGAGAAAAAGTAAAATGTGATGATGATCAAATATATATTAACGATGGTAATAATCAGTTACAAGCCAATATTGATTACGATAATATATATTTAAAAAGTTGTTATGTAATAGATGATGAGGAACAACCAAAATCAAAAAAATATGATTATATTGGTGGAAAATTAAAAGAAATTAAATCTGATGATAATAATCAAGAAAGTAGCGGTTCTTATAGAGAATATAGTATTAGCGATAAACCAATACAAGATAAAACAAATGGTGAGGATTATTATGTAATAGCTGATAAAGGGGACTATGTTGTAGCTTTAAAAGCCAAACCATTAACAGTAGATGAAGTAAATGAATATGGTCAAGGACATATTAATAAATATCTTAATTATTCTACGAATTCAGCACAATATATTAATGGCTATGGTGGTATGACTTATTATAGTAACGAAACTTGTGGATATAATGGATATAGTTTTAATTGGGATAATTGTTCTACGAATTATGATAATTCAGATATACGTTATGTAGTTAATAATTGGGCAAAAGTAAAGTTTGGTAATGAATTAGAAGAAGTAAATAATTATAAAGCTAGATTACTATTGTTAGATGAATTGTTAAATTTTTACACAAATTGTGATATTGATAATGATTTAATTGATAATAGATGTTCTTTGGAGGATCAAACGTTTAAATGGATATATTCCGAGGATTATTGGTATTGGACCATGAGTAGTATTTTGGATTCAGACAAAGAAGTTATCGCTATACTTGAAAATGGTTATTTATCTAATACATTAATAAACTATAATCCTGGTGTAGTCCGTCCAGTCATAAATCTACGTAAAGAATTTATAAAATAAGAATTTTAGATTTATTTCTAAAATTTCTTTTTGAAGGTGATAATATGAAAAGATATAATCCTAATATTTATATTGGCTTAACTAAGGAAGAAGTAAAATCTAGAAAAAAAGATAAGCTAGTTAATTATAATACGGATTTACCTACTAAAAGTATTGGACAGATTATATATTATAATGTTTTTACTTTATTTAATATGTTAAATTTTTTTATAGCTTTTATTATATTAATGGTTCATTCTTATAAAAATTTATTGTTTATGGGTGTAGTTATATGTAATACTTTAATAAGTATTATTCAAGAGATTAGATCTAAAAGAGTTATTGATAAATTATCTGTTATATCTATGCAAAAGGTAAGTGTGGTAAGAGATGGAAAAGTAATAGAAATAGCTATTGATGAGATTGTTTTAGATGATATCATTAAGTATAAAAATGGTAATCAAGTAGTAGTTGATTCTATAGTTAAAGAAGGTAGTGTTGAAGTAGATGAATCTTTTATTACTGGAGAATCAAATACTGTTTTAAAACAGAAAGGAGATATGTTATTATCTGGAAGTTTTATAGTAAGTGGTAATTGTATTTCTAAAGTAGAACATATTGGAGAAGAAAATTATACTTCTAAAATTTCAAAAGAAGCTAAATATATCAAAAAAACTAATTCGGTTATTATGAATACATTAAAAGTCATTATTAAATGGATATCACTTATTATTGTTCCACTAGGTATTTTACTCTTTGTAAGACAATATAATTTAGATGAAGGTAATTTAGTTAATACAGTTATTAATACATCTGCTGCAATAATAGCTATGATACCGGAAGGATTAGTATTATTAACTAGTACTGTGTTTGCAGTTAGTGCGATACGTTTATCAAATAAAAAAGTATTAGTTCAGGATTTATATTGTATTGAAACGTTAGCTAGAGTAGATACATTATGCTTAGATAAAACTGGTACTATTACTGAAGGTAATTTAGAACTAGTAAAAGTTATTAGTTTTGATAAAACTGATACTGATAAAATTTTATCTGAAATAAGTAATATTTTAAAAAATGATAATAAGACGATGAAAGCTATTAATGATAAATATAATATTAAATCTACTTTAGAACCAATAAATATAGTACCATTTTCGTCAATTAGAAAGTATTCTGGAGTTAGTTTTAAAGATGAAGGATCTTTTATTATTGGATCACCTGATAAATTAATTAAAAGTCATAAAGCTAATAAATATTTAAAAGAGTATAAAGAATATCGTGTTTTAGCTTTAATGCATTCTAATCAATTATTTAATAATTATGAATTACCTAGTATGATGAAATTAGTTGCTTTGATTGTTTTAGAAGATAAAATAAGAAAATCAGCTGATGCAACATTAAAATATTTGTCTTCAGAAAATATTGATTTAAAAATTATATCAGGAGATAGTTCGTTAACAGTAGGAAGTATTGCTAAAAGAGTGGGTATTAATCCTAAAATAATTGATATGTCAACGGTTAAAGAAACAGATAATTTAAAAGAAATAGTTGAAAAATATAATATTTTTACAAGAGTACTTCCAGATCAAAAAAAAGAATTAATATGTTCATTAAAATTAAATGGTCATACAGTAGCTTTTACAGGTGATGGAGTAAATGATGTACTAGCTTTAAAAGAATCTGATTTAAGTATAGCTATGTCTAGTGGATCTGATGCAGCGAGAAATGTATCACAAATGGTTCTTTTAAACTCTGATTTTTCATCAGTACCTAAAATATTAAATGAAGGAAGAAGATCTATTAATAATATAGAAAGATCATCTACATTGTTTTTAACTAAAACAATATATGCTACAATACTAACAATAATATTTTTGTTTGTATCTCGTCATTATCCATTTCAATTAATTCAGCTAAGTTTAACAAGTGCGATTACGATTGGAATACCATCATTTTTATTAGCTTTAGAAAACAATAAAAAAAGAATAACTGGTAATTATATTATAAATGTTTTAAGTAAGTCTATACCTGCAGCGCTTACTATTGTTATAGATGTTATGTCGGTATTGTTTGTATCACTTATATATCACTTGACAGAAAAAGAAATATCTACTATGTCAGTTTTATTAGTAGCGTTTACAGGTTTTTTACTATTATATCGTTTATGTATTCCATTTAATCGTAATCGATTAATACTATTTAGTGGATTAGTATTAATATTTTTAACAATAGTTATTGGGCTTTCTAGTTTTTTTGAATTAGTTATTTTATCATTTCCAAAATTCATTTTTATTGGTATAATATTTATGCTTGATATTTGCTTATTTAATTTCATGAGTGAAATATGTGAGAAGAAAATCTTTAAAAAGAAAGAGAAGATTATAAGGAGGATGTCATGAATATCGCACTTTTATTAACGCTTTTAGTTGGACTATTTATACTTATAGGTACATTAATAGGAAAACTATTAAAAAATAATAATAATATTTTAAATTTTTCGATAAGTATGTCATTTGGTGTGATTGTAGCTTTATCGTTATTAGAATTATTTCCAGAAGTGATAGAACACTTAGTAATGAATAATTTCGTAGAAGGAATTATATTAAGTTTAATAGGAATCTTCTTAGGATTTATTATATTATATCATTTAGATGCTTTAATCCCACATCATGAGCATAGTGATCATCACCACCATCATAAAAACAGTAACTGTAATAATGAACACTTAAAACATATAGGTATAGTAACAAGTATAGCTTTAATATTACATAATATAATTGAGGGAATGGGATTATATGTAACAGCATCAACAGAATTAAATGTTGGATTAATGCTTTGTATTGGTATTGGGTTACATAATTTACCAATGGGATTAGTAATTGAATCAACCTTAAGAAATGAATATAAGTGGAAAAAAATATTTATAATTAGTCTTTTAGTATCGTTATCTACTTTATTAGGAGGTTTAATAGCTTGTCTATTTGAAACAACAGATGCATTAATGGGACTATTATTATCAGTAACATTGGGAATGTTAATATATATATCATTTGTTGAACTTTTACCACAAATAACTAATATAAAAGATAAAAAAGTTAAATATTTAGGTTTCTTTATAGGAATAATTATTCTTGTAATAAGTTTAATCTTTGGATAATAAAGATAGCATGTACTATCTTTTTTTTTGTACACTTTCCAAAAATATCATGCTCATATATCTAAATTGAAATTTAAAAAATTACAAAGTTTAGAAGGAAATAGAAAAGTTTTACCTAATAATATAAGTGAAGGGAGTTGAATATGTGATTAGAAGGGAGGAATATGACTAAATTTTATAAAGCTCTAAATGATGGTATGTTTAAGGCGATATTTTGTAATAAGAATAATTATGATTTACTTGAAAGATTAATTTATGATGCTATAAAGATAAATGTTACAGTTATATCGGCGCATGCTAAAGAATTACCTAAAGATAATATTTATGTTAAAGGTAGAACATTGGATGTAGTATGTAAGACTGACGATGATAAAATTATAAATGTAGAAGTTAATAATTATAAAACAAATTATACTCATAAACGTAATTTTTCATATGCATGTCAATTATAT
>CACZQD010000045.1 GCA_902783215.1 uncultured Erysipelotrichaceae bacterium | reverse complement strand
TTTCAAACTAATAACATTTTCTTTCTCTAAATCAGTTAATGGCAACCTAAGTTCCGGACTACTTATCAAACCAACTTCATATAACGCTCTCTTCACCGGTATAGGATTTACTTCACTAAACAATACCTTTGCATATTCATTTGCTTTTTGTTGTAGTTTTTTACTTTCTTTTTGATTACCATTTAAAAAATCATAAACTAAATCGTGCATTTCTTGAGGAATTACATTAGCATTTACTGATATAACACCTTTCCCACCAACTTCTAATACATTATAAACTTGATCGTCATTTCCAGAATAAATATCAATTGGAACTTTTTCATTATGGGCTAAACACGATAACATAGCAATTTGAATTAAATCACCAGATGCTTCTTTAATTCCCACAATATTATCTACATTTTTCACTAATTCAATAGCCGTAACAGGTTCAATATTACAACCCGTTCTACTAGGAACATTATACATTATAATTGGAAGAGAAACATTTCTAGCAATTTCTGTATAATGGCTAATCAATCCTTTTTGTGTAGCTTTATTATAATATGGAGTTACAATAAGTAAGCCATCCACACCTAACTTTTCAGCTTTTTTCGCTAATTCAACCGCACTTTTAGTACAATTTGATCCCGTACCAGCAATAACAGGCACTCGTTTATTAACAATATCTACACAGAATTTGATACAAGATAATTGCTCATCATATGATAAAGTTGAAGCTTCCCCTGTTGTTCCACAAATAATAATGGCATCAGTACTATTTTGAATTTGATAATTAATTATATTTTTTAATGATTTATAATCTATTTCATTGTTTTTAAATGGAGTTACAAGTGCAACCCCTGATCCCTTAAAAATAGCCATATTTCACCTCTCATATTATTATATGAAGATAAAATCACTAAGACAAAATAAATTGCCTATACACTATCTAGAAACTTAATAAAGACATAATATATTTATTCTACTTTTTCTAAGAATTGCAAAATAAATTTAGAAATCATATTTGAACTTATTGTTAAAAATTCTTCAAATGTAATATGATTATCTTTTTCATATGGAGAATCTGAAATGGATCTTATCACTAAAAATGGTATTTTACACAAATAACATACTTGAGCAATAGATGCTCCTTCCATCTCAACACATAAAGCACCAAACTTCTTATTAATTTTTGAGCCCATATGTTCATCAGATATAAATATATCACCTGAAGATATTACACCAGATACCACTTTTGAAGATGTTTTTATTGATTTAGCAATATTTATTAAATACTTATCACAATCAATATATTTACCCAAATTAGGTATTACTCCCTTTTCATAATTAAATACTTTTAAATCAAAATCATGTTGTACCAATTTTTCACCAATTACAATATCACATTTATTTATTTCTCTAGAAATTGAACCCGCTACACCAACATTTAAGATATAATCAACATTCATAATATCAATTAATATTTGAGTGCTTCTAGCTGCATTAACTTTACCAATTCCTGACTCCAATAAAAAACACGTTGTATTTTTATATTGACACTCATAAATAATTAATTCATATATATTATGTTTCTTAAAGTTCTTTAGTTCTTTTTTTACTTCATCAAGTTCTTCCTTCATTGCAAAAATTATTCCTATTTTTTTCATTTAACCTCCACTACATAACAAATAAAGTATACCATAATTTTTTTAAAAAAATCTACTATATAATAAAAATCAACACTTAATTAAAAAAGTGTTGATAATATAAACTAAATGGTGCGATACAAGAGCCTATTTTGAACACTTATATCTGAAAAAACTACTAATAAATATCAGTTCTACATATAGTATACCATAAGTTTTATAAATATAAAATAAAAATACAATGATTTTAAAGATGTTGCTTTTCAGTAGTCAAAAAAATAGTTTTACTTTTTAGAAAAACTATTTAAAATTAATTTCCTAGTTTATTTATTCTTCTTTCGGTAATATTAAATTGTTTCGATAATTTAACTGGTGGTATCTTTTTTAGTACTTTAGGGGTTACTTTTTCGATTTCTCCTGAAGTAAACCCTCTAAATATAAAAGCAGCTCTTGGAGAATTATTTTTCATACTATATAAGTAAAGTATTTCTGCATCTTTTAAATACTTTATTATTATGTCATTTACCGCATGTTGTTGACTATTTCCACCAAATTCTAAAACTGATAAACTTCTTTCTTTTAAATGATTATTCAATTGTTCAGTAATAAGACGATAATATTCTAATCCGTTATCTTTCGCAAACAAAGAAATATTTGGTTCATTACTTAAAGCCCCTTGATAATACTGTACTTCTTCTGCTCCATCGGCTAATAACTGATAAACTTCTTTTGGTATTCTTTCTTCATTGGATAAATATGGAGGATTAGCAGTGATGATATCATACATGCCATGGATATTTTCAAATAAATTACTTAATATAACTTGTACTTGATTATTTAATTTTTTGATTGATGTTTCTAAGCATTTGGCGTTGACTACTGAAACTTTTAAAGCATCAATTGAAATATCTGATAATACCATTGATAAATTCTTGACTGCCGATGCAATAGATAAACCAATTACTCCACTGCCACAGCACATATCTAATGCTTTTAAAGACTGCTTATTATCAAATAATTCTTCAATATATCCAATAGTTGCATATGTTAATTCTTGAGTTTGTATATGTGGTGTTAGCACATTTTTATCTAAATAAAATTCTTTTCCACAAAATGTAATTTCATTAAGAAAACCTGATTTTTCTTTTCCTTGCAAAATCGTAGACATTACAACTGATGCTAGCAAATAATTATACTGTTTTAAAATTTCTATAGGTATTTCTTGCTCTAAATGATTGTATAAATAAAATGCATCTATTTTAGAATCTGACTTCATGCGTTCTAAAACTTTGCACAATAGGCATTCATATTGTGTCTCAACAAGTGACGAAAACACTCCTTCAATAAGTGCATTGGCAATTGTTGGATTATCATTAATCCATGGTTTTTGATGCAATCCTGGAATATATATCATATTTATTTTCCCCCAATGACATTAGATATTGTTATTGTATTATTTTTATAAAACTCATTCTGATATGAACATGTCGTTTAATGAATAAAAATTAATATAAAGTAATTATATAATGACCATTATTGTAACTTATCTATACTTATGAAGTGTTCGTTTTTTAGATTTTCAATAACAATATTTTTGCTATATTTATTCGGCTTCACACTTGAATACATATTATAACATACTTTTTATTATCTGAAACATTATTTTATTATTATCTTTCAAAACCATCTTTTTCTTTGCTTAAATCTAATTCTTCTATGTCATCATCATCTAATACATTATCATCATACATATCATTAACAACATCGATATATTTATCATCTTTATCATACCAACTATGAAGTTTGCTATGTAGAAATGATATTAGTTTTTCAAACTTGTCTTTCCAGTAATTAAGAGTATTTTGTATATTTTGTATTTTAGATTTTAAAAATGATATTTCATTATCTTTTTCTTTAATAGTATTATTTAATTTAGTGATAATTTCAGTTTTTTTTATTATTTCTTGATTTAATTTATTTTTTTCTATATTCAATTTATCCATTTTTGCACTTAGTTCTTTCCTATCTTTATTAAATTCTAGTAATTTTTTTTCTAAATCTTGATTGTATGAATTAG
>CACZQD010000044.1 GCA_902783215.1 uncultured Erysipelotrichaceae bacterium | reverse complement strand
TTAAATCCTCTTCAGACACCTGATATTTATCCATTATTGAATTTAAGTCATCTCCATCTCTTAAAATATAAATATTATAAGCAACATAATTATCTGTATCGTTTATATTAGCAAATATTGAATTCATCTTTTCTGGTATAGTATCAATTATTTCTTCAGTTTCATTAATAATTTCTTCAGTACTTTCTGTATCTTCCCTACTCATATTTAAATCCATATCCACAATCTCCTTTTCTTTTAACTTATCAATTTTTAAATCAATATTAACTTTTAAAACATTATCATTAATTACTTCATAATAAAAATCATCAACATCTACAATAGCTTGAGTAGTATCATATTGTTCATCAATACTTATTTCTACTGGTAATTTATATTCAAAAGATTCAACAGTAGTACTTGAACTTGTTATTTTATATTCACCACTAATAATAAATTGTCCTGATATACATAAATCATCAATTGATAATTCTCTTTCTAAAGATATACTTGTTATTTCTCCTATATTAGTTTTAAAAACAATTTCTTTTTCAAATGAAATAATTTTATTCATATAACATCTCCTCATCCTAATTTTATTATTATTTCATTAAATTATATTAAAAGTCACTCATTTTATGACTTTATTCTTGCTTCTATTATGAGAAAATAATAATGGTGATATAATGAAAAGTAATGATAACATTTATACGTTAATTGGACAAAATATTAAAAAGTATCGAAAAATCAAGGGATATACGCAAGAACAATTAGCTTCTAAAACTAATCTATCATATGGATATATTAAAAATTTAGAAGCTAAAGGTGTATATGCATCAATATCAATTGAAACTTTACAAATAATTGCCCATAAATTAGAGATTAGTATTGATAAATTATTTGAAAACAATAAATAAATATGGAAAAAGCAATCTCAAACGATTGCTTTTTACACACATTTTTTTGTGTAAGATAAGTAAGGAGTGTCTTGTTAGTATCTCTACTAACAGATTTATTATAGAATAAAAAAGTGAATAACTTTTGTATAAAATGTGAAATTTATATGAAATTATCGTCTAATTATAAACTGTTCAATAAGCGTAATAATTCCCGCAACAAATACTCCACCACCAAAACCAATAATAAAAGCTGTAAGAAGATTACGATAATTAATTAATTGTGATTTTTCAGTATGAGTATTATAGACAGCATATAAATGAATAAAATTTTGACATTCTTGGTCAGGATATAATTTTTCAATATTTGATAAATCGTTAACTAAATCATTTAACAAATTCTTATCAAAAACATAAGAATTAATAGAAACAGACTTACCTTCATCTATATCTTTTATCATTTTAGATAAGTTATTCATACTATCACCATTATAATATTATCATATTTTGAAAAAAAAAGATAGATAAACTATCTCAAAATCATAAATATTAAAAATCCTACAAATATTGCAGTCATAATAATTCCATTGATAATATCTTCTTTATGACTTTTATATTTAACACCAACAGCTTTTGAAACAAGTATACCACCTATTAATCCACCAATATGTGCCATATTATTAATTCCAGATAATACAAATCCAATAAATAAGTTTAAAGCAATTAATGGTATTATCTGAGATTTAATAACGCCACTTAAGTATACTCGATAATGATATCCAAAATATAGTAATGCTCCAAAAAGGCCAAATATTGCTCCACTGGCACCAACTGCAACAGTAGTTTCACTTAAAAATAGCATCGATAATAGATTACCAATAATCGCACTACCTAAATATATAATTAAATACTTAATTTTTCCAAAGAAACTTTCCAGTTGAGGACCTATTACATATAAAGCATACATATTAAAAATAAAGTGAATTAATCCAGCGTGTAAAAAGGCACTTGTAATAACTCGATAAAAATCAATATAACTACTCATACTACTATAATTTACTAATCCACCCAATTTGTAAAGTAAATTAGGGTTAAATTCCAATACTTGTCCACTCATTCCAATTGTTAATACTAACATTAAAGTATTGATTAAGATGAGCGCATAAGTTATAACTGGTACTTTTTTACTAAATACTTCTTCCGCTTTTTGATTTTCATCTAGATTTTTCTTATTAATATCATTAGTTAATTTAACAAATAACTCAATACCTTGTTTTTCATCTGTTTCTACTTCTAAAATATTAGGAAATGAATTCAAAACAAAATCATAATGTGATATATCTTCAAATTCTTTTAAATCTACAACATCAATATTCTTTTGAGATGCACTTTTTAAATCCACGTTATCTCCTAGATTAACAAAAATACTAAGTGTAGTCATACGTAGTGAAAACATTTTTCTTTTTATTTTTCCTAATATTTGTTTAGTACGATATAAATCAAAATTTAATTGTTCATCATTATGTATATAGTTACTAACAATTCTAATAATCTTATAATCAGCTTCGTTATTTTCTAACCATATTTCATCTTTCGCGCCATGTAATACAACAGGATTATAACCTTCTTGGGTAATAAAGTAGTGTAATAACTTCATTACTATTTCATCATTTTTAGTCAATGTAATATTCATTTTAAATCACCTGTAATATTATTTTAATACATTTCATAAAATAAGTAAAGAGGTTGATATATGAAAAATTTTTTAAAATTTATTTTGTTACTTGCTCCATGGTTTATTTCTAGTATTATTTTTAAAGTGGATACAGTCTTTTATAAAAGTCTGAATTTACCATTTTTTGCTCCACCACCTATTATTTTTGCTATTGTTTGGCCATTACTATATATTTTAATAACACTAAGTATTATAAAAACAAAAGATAAGGATCTAAATTATTATAAATCATTAATAATTAATTACTTTTCTAATCAAATATATACTTTTTTATTCTTTACAATTAAAAGTCCATTCATAGCTTTTATTGATACAATTATTGTTCTTATTAGTTCTTTATTCTTATACTTAAACTCTAATAAATCTAAATTATTAATACCTTATATTATTTGGAATATATTCGCAACAATATTATCACTTACTATATATTTAATGAATATATAAAAACATTACAAATCACTGTAATGTTTTTAATTTACTAATTATTTTCTTTTCAATACGTGATATATATGACTGACTAATATTCATTACTTGAGCAACCTCTTTTTGCGTATACTCTTTAGTTCCATATAATCCGTAGCGCATAATCATAATTCTTTGATCTCTCGGTTTTAATTTAACTAATTCTTGATATAACAATTTCTTTTCTGTTGCCTCTTCTAATGGACGTGTAACAACATCTTCATCAGTTCCTAATATATCTTCTAAGTGTAGTTCATTACCTTCACTATCATAGCTTAAACTATCTTCTAGACTAACTTCTCCATTACGTTTTTTATTTTTTCTTAGAAACATCAGTATTTCATTATCAATACAGCGAGATGCGTATGTAGCTAATTTGATGTTTTTATCTAATTTATAGGTGTTTACTCCTTTAATAAGACCAATAGTACCAATACTAACTAAATCTTCTAAATCAACTTTAGTATTTTCATATTTTTTGGCTAAAAAAACAACTAATCTTAAATTATGTTCAATAAGTTTTTCACGAGCATAAGTATCCCCTTCCATACTTCTTTTAACCATTTCTACTTCCTCTTCTTTAGATAAAGGTGCGGGTAATTTATCGGCACTACCTACAAAATAAATATTATTATCACTAAGTATTTTTTTAATTATACTAATTATTCTTTTGATCATATATCTATCCTTTCATTTAAAATCATACTACATCCATCAAAATTAACTTGATCAATTAAACCAATAATGCATTTAACTTCTTTATTCTTTATAACTACCTTATCTGGTTTAAATCCTTTTAATATTGAAGTATTATCTATAGTATTATAAGGAATAAGTAAGTAATTCTTAATCTTAAATATATTCTTTCTTTTATCAAGTAATAATACTGGTCTTTTACTATATTTTAAAGTATTACCTGTATCCAAATATCCTACTAAATCTAATTCCTTATCTTGATAATATATGCTAACACGATAATAGTTATTATATTTATTTCTTAACTTCTTGGCTTGGATATTATAAATAGTTATAATTATTGGACTAATTATAATAAGAATTATTAAGTTGATACTATACCCTTTATTAATAAAAACAATTCCTTTTTTATCATATGAAAAAGTATTGTTGATCAGATACATACTACCTCCTAAAAAAATACTTACAATGTATAAATATATAATATTAGATAATGTATATTTAATACTTTTATAACCAAAAGCAATTAAAATCATGAAAATACTAATAATTATCTTGATAAAGAATAGCTCTATAGTATTAATTTTCATAAACAAAATTAATATACTTAATCCACCTACAAAAGCACCCATAATTATTCTAATCATTTTAACTCTTCTTTTTAGTAATATTGATACACTTAAAAGTAATAAGTAATCTAATAAAAAATTAATAATCATAACTAAATCAACATATATTTTCATCCAATCACCATATTAAGTATAAATAAAAGATATACGTAATCGTGTCGAATTAGTATATCTTACATAATTAGTTATTATTTTTACTGGTAATGAGTATCCAAATTATATTTATTAATTAAATAATTCCTTCCCTTTTATTTTATTGTATCAAAAAAAGTAGACTGATGTTTTTTACAGTGTCTACTTTTATTATATCACTTTAATTAGATCTTTTTTTATTAATTATTTTTTAATCTTAATCCTGTAAATAATCCAATTATAACTGTACCTATAAGCACTAAAATATATGTATAATCATAAGTTTTTTTATCATAAACTCCTGTATTAGGTACTAATACTGTTGTCGTATCTGAATTATTAGTTTTATTAGTTTGTGCGACATCATAATATCCTTCAGTAATTACTGTATAATGTGGGATATTTGTTGTTTCAATTACAGTATAGTTTTGTTTATAAGTTGTTTCAATACTTCTAACTGTTCTTACAGCATTATAGTTTACTATATAGAAATTTCTATATATATCTCTTGTGGCATCACCAATTAAATTATAAACTGTTCTATCTTTTTCTTTGAAATATTTAACTACTATGTATG
>CACZQD010000043.1 GCA_902783215.1 uncultured Erysipelotrichaceae bacterium | reverse complement strand
TTTAGATGTGGTTTTTTAGGACTTCTTCATATGGAAATAATTGAAGAGAGAATTGAAAGAGAATTTGGTATTGATTTAATTGCTACTAGCCCATCTGTTATTTATAAAGTTATGCTTACTGATGGTAGCAGTATTGATATTGATAGTCCGGTTAAGATGCCAGAAAGACAAAAGATATCGTTGGTTGAAGAACCATATATTAAAACTAATATTTTTGTTCCAAAAGAATATATTGGTCCAGTTATGACTTTATGTCAGGATAAACGTGGTAATTATATATCAATGGAATATATTGATACAACTAGAGTTAATATTCATTATGAAATACCGTTATCAGAGATTGTATATGATTTTTTTGATAAATTAAAATCTTATACTAAAGGATATGCATCCTTTGATTATGATTTAATTGGTTATAAAGAAAGTAAATTAGTTAAGATGGATATTTTACTTAATGGTGAGATTGTTGATGCTTTAAGTTTAATTGTTCATAAAGATTTTGCTTACAATCGTGGTAAAGCTATTGTTGAAAACTTAAGGAAACTTATTCCTCGTCAACAGTTTGAAATACCTATTCAAGCTGTTATTGGAACTAAGGTAATTGCACGTTCGGATATTAAAGCAGTTCGTAAAAACGTTTTAGCTAAGTGCTACGGAGGAGATGTGTCAAGAAAACGTAAATTGTTAGAAAAACAAAAAGAAGGAAAAAAACGAATGAAGATGGTAGGTAGTGTAGAAGTACCACAGGAAGCATTCTTATCCGTTTTAAGTATGGAGGATAATAATGACTAAATTTACAGATCAAGATAAAAAGAAATTAATATATGATATAGCTAATTATATAATTGATGAGTTTAGAAGCGGTAAAAAGGTTAGTGCACGTAGTGTTGCAGAAAATTTTTTAATTAGCTATGTAACTGTTTTAGAATGGATGAATAAGGATTTAAAATTAGAATTACCTGATCTTTATCCAGTAGTAAATAGTATTTTAAAAAGTAATCGTTCATTATTGAGTGATAAAAAAATACAAAAGAGGGTTTTAAAAAGTGCAGAATTAGTTTTAAAAGGGTATAAGTATCAAGATATTATTGATTATTATAAATCAATAGATGAAGATAGTTACTATTTAACTGATAAAATGATTTATCATGATTTAAATGTTTTTTTACCACAAATAGATAAAGAATTATATGATCAAATTAAAGAATATTTAACTAAGAATAGTTTGGATAATCTTACTCCTGGTAATGATCAAGCGATTAATCAAGAAAGGGATAGAAGTGGACGATTTATGTAGTTGTTATATCCATATTCCTTTTTGTAAAAAGATATGTAGTTATTGTGATTTTTGTAAGTTTTATTATAATCAAGATATGATTGATTCATATTTAGTTAGTTTAGAAAATGAAATAAAAACTAATTATAAGGGTGAAGTATTAAAAACTATTTATATAGGTGGAGGTACACCATCTTGTTTAGATAGAATATCTTTGAATAAATTATTTGAAATAATTAAAATCTTTAACACAGAAAAGAATATTGAATTTACTTTTGAGTGTAATATTGAAGATATTGATGAAGAATTATTAATGACTTTAAAGAAGAATAATGTTACTAGATTAAGTGTTGGTATTCAAACTTTTAATGAAAAGTTATTAAAAGTATTAAATCGTCATTATGATGCAAATGCGATAAAAAAAATTAAATTAGCTAAAAAATATTTTAATATAAATATTGATATGATATATGCTATACCGGGACAAAGTATTGAAAATTTAAATCATGATTTAGATGTTTTAATATCTTTAGATGTTGATCATATATCATTTTATTCATTGATTATTGAGGAACACACGAAATTATATATTAACAATGTTACTAATATAGATGAAGAATTAGATTTAAAAATGTATAAATTAATATGCAATAGACTAAATAATTACCATCATTATGAAATAAGTAATTTTGCTAAAGATGGTTATGAATCAAAACACAATTTAACTTATTGGAATAATAATTATTATTATGGATTTGGATTATCTAGTAGTGGATATATTAATAATATGAGATATGATAATACTAAAAGTTTTAATCATTATTTAAAAGGTCAATATAGATTAAATGAACATAAATTATCATTTAATGAGCAAGTAGAAAATGAATTTATATTAGGATTAAGGAAGATAGATGGAATAAATAAAGATGATTTTTATAATAAATATCATTTTAAAATTAACGATATAGATGTTGTAAAAAAATTGCTAAAAGAAAAAAAATTAGAGGAAAGTAGACATTATGTTTACATTTCTAAACCATATATTTATACTTCTAATTCGATTTTAGTTAATTTTTTAGGTATTGATTATAAAAATATGATATAATTTCTTATAGGAGAGGGTTTAAGTATGTTTGGTAAAATTAATAAAGATGATATTTATATATGCGGATCACTAGTTGTACAAACAAAAAATACACCAATGGATGAAAAGGATGTATTGTGTTTAGGAAAGGATAATTCTCAATTCGTTTATGATTTAGATAATTTAATAGTAGTAAAAACAGGGAATTATTATGTTAATTTAGAGGC
>CACZQD010000042.1 GCA_902783215.1 uncultured Erysipelotrichaceae bacterium | reverse complement strand
TTGTCCTAGCAAGCACTGAATTTGGGGACTTTGAATTTTGCCCCTTTAATAAATTCTATTCAATGGGATGAAATCCCAAGCCCTTTTAAAAAAATAAAGAAGAAAAGTAAAGAGAATTTTATCTATGTTTTTTGAGTTAAAATTTAATTTTTAAAAATGGATTTTTTATTTAGTAAATTTGTCAAATTTTGTTGTTAAATAAAATGGTTTGTGATATAAAATATAATAGAAATATTATAATTAATAGAGGTATAAAAATGTTAAAGTTTAATGAAGATACAAGGGTGAAAATACCTGCAACAATTCAATTTTTAAAATTAGGTTATAATTATCAATCATTAAAGGATGATTGTTTAGATTTAGATTTTAATACGAAAATATTTATTAACAGATTTAAACCTGCAATTGAGAAAATTAATAATAAAAAATTATCTTACGATGAGGTAAAGCAATTACTAGATGAAATAAATAATCTAATAAGAAATAATGATTTAGGGAAAGAATTTTATAATAGGTTAATAAATCCTCAAGATAAATTAAAATTAATTGATTTTGATAAAATTGAGAATAATGACTTTGCTGTGGTTGATGAACTACCATTTAGTATAACTCCAGATTCGGATATAGGTTCATTTAGACCAGATATTAATATACTCATAAATGGAATGCCTTTAGCATTTTTGGAAGTAAAAAAGCCAAATAACGAAGGTGGAATACAAAAAGAATTTGTTAGAATGATTAATGACAGGTTAAAAAATGCAGAGTTTAGAAAATACTTTAATTTAATACAAATGGTATCTTTTTCAAATAATATGGAATACGAAGAATCAGATGAAGCTGAAGATGTAAGAGCGGGTTCGTTCTATACTACACCAAACGGAAACAATACAAGCTTTTCATTTTTTAGAGAAGATGATGAATTATACCATATAAATTATAAATATAAAGAAATATCTGAAGAAAAAATTAAAAGCATAACAAAAGATTTAGGCTATGATAAAAAAGTAGTTGATACAGATGAATTTAAAGAAAATATGAAAAATACAACACCATGTAATAAATTTGTTACATCTGTATTTGATAAAGAAAGATTTTTATATTTCTTATATTATGGAATATTATATATAAATGAAAAAATACCTCAAAAACATATTATGAGATACCCTCAATTTTTTGCAACAAGAAAAATTATTGAAAGATTAGAAAATGGCGGAAAGGGAGGAATAATTTGGCACACTCAAGGAAGTGGGAAGACAGCCTTAGCTGCATATAGTAACAGAGTTATAAAAGATTATTATGCTAAGAAAAACATAGTTGCTAGATTCTTTTTTGTAGTAGATAGAATAGATTTATTAAGACAGGCTAGTACTGAATTTGAAAATAGAGGATTTAGTGTTATTAATTGTAACAATAAATCCGAATTTTCCGATGAATTAAATAAATCTCTTTCAACCAAAAATTTAAATGATTCTATAGGAGAATATTGCGTAGTAAATATTCAAAAATTTGAAGGTGAAATGCCTAATGCCAAAAATGACTATAATGCTAATGTTCAAAGAATTTTCTTTGTAGATGAGGCACATAGAAGTTATTCAACAAATGGGGAATTTTTTAAAAATTTAATGGTATGTGATAACGAGGGAGTATATATTGCCTTAACAGGAACACCTTTATTATCAAAGAAAGAACGATCTAATTTGAAATTTGGAGATTATATTCATAAATACTTCTTTGATAAGTCTATTGCTGATGGATACACATTAAGAATAAAAAAAGAAGACATTGATACAGTTGCTAAAAAAGAGATAAAGCAAAATCTTGATATAGAAGATAATAAGCTAGAAAATAAAGATGTATATGAATCAGATGCCTATGTCTTAGCACTAGGAAAGTTTATAGAAAGAGATTTCAAAAATTTTAGATTTCAAAATACAGATAATACAATAGGTGGAATGATAGTTTGTAGAACTAATACTCAAGCTAGAAAAGTACATAAATGGTTTGAGGAAAATTCAGATCTAAAGACAGGATTAGTTATTACAGATACCACTGATCCTGCACAAAATAAAATTAATAAAGAAAATCAATTAAATTTTAGAAATGACAATTTTCCAGATTTATTAGTTGTTAATTTAATGTTAACAACTGGTTATGATGTAAAAAGATTAAAGAAAATGTATTTATTAAGAGGACCTCATGCTCAAAGTCTTTTACAAACAATTTCAAGAGTAAATAGACCTTATAAATCTCCAAATGGAAAAATTTATAGATATGGTTATATAGTTGACTTTGTTGATATAGAACAAGAGTATAAAAATACAATTGAAGCTTATATAAGAGAACTTGAGGCAGACATGAATGACAATGGAGAAAATGAAGGCTCTTTATCTGGGCTGGTTGTTGGAATAGATGATATTAATAAGAAGTATCAAAAATATTTAGAAGAATTAAAAGATATTATAGATATAGATAACCTTGAAAGATTTTCAAAGCATTTAATAAATTTGAATAGAGATGCTTTATTAAAAATCAGAAGGCTTTTAAATGGAATTAGAGACTGTGAAACAGAATTTATTATTTCAAGAGTAAAAGATGAATATAGAACTGGAGAAGAATCAGAAAAGTATAAAGTGCTAAAAAGAGCAGTTCAGGAAAGAATTGACTTTATCAATTTGTCTACTGATACTGTTGGTATGATGGATGTTATTTCAAACGAAGAAGTAGTTGAGATATTATATGATTTTATAACAACAAGAATTACCATATTAGATTTATCAAAATTAGATATTGAAAATGATCCAAGAATAAGAGAATTTGTTAATACTGCAACAAGGATTCAAGATGTTATAAAAAATAATAAAAATAAAGAAGATATACAAGTTAGAAAACTTAATGAATTATTGGAAGAAGTATTTGAAAAGCTAAATATATCTGATTTAGATAATATGGATGAACTTACAAAACAATTAAAAGAGGCTCTTGAAAAAGCTAAAGAAATCAACGAAAAAAATGATGAACTTTCAAATACTTATGGTGGAAATTTTGCGTTTGTTAAGACATATCAAGACTTAACAGAGGACGAAGATATAGACCAATCAGTAATTCAAAGAGTACTGAGAATTGTTTATGAGGAAATAGCTGTATTTTATAATAGAGATATATTCTTGGTTCAAGGAAAGAAAAATTTTGTTGATTCTGTTAAACAAAAAATAACAATAAAATTACTACAAGAAGGATTGTTCGAAAAGGTAAGTGGTATATATGATAGGATGTTAAATGATTTATATAAAAATATTCAATTATATAAATAGGGGGAAGATATGGAACAAATAGTTACACAACTAGAAAACAAAATTAAAGAAATGATAGATGAATTAAAAGGTTTGTGTCAAACAAATGGATTATCAAACCAAGCGAGTGAAGAAGTTGTTATAACATCTGTATTTCTTTACAAGTTTCTTAATGATAAATTTATGGCAAACTTAAATGATTTTTCAGAAAAGACAGGTATGTTATTAGAAACAATATTAAAAAACGAACATCAAGAGTTAATGGCATTTTATAATACATATCCTCAAGATGTGGCTTTTAAATATGAGGATACTATTGAATATTTAATTAATAAAAGTACTAATAATAAATTTTATGAGTTATTTGATGATGCATTAGAAAGAATTTCAAACTATCCAGAAAATGATGAGTTTAGCATTGATACTGCAGATGGGGGGAGAAAGCCATTATTTACAAGAATAACTGAAAATGTTGAATCAGCTAAGAGAAATAACTTTGCTAAGAATATTTTTGGAATAATAAGCCAAGATAAATTTTCTTTTGGAGAAGCATTTAAGAACAATTTTGATTTTTATAGTGCAATATTTGAGTATTTAATAAAAGATTACAATGTAGCAAGTGGTGTTTATGCTGAATATTTTACACCTCAAGTTATTTCAAGTACAATTGCTAAGATATTAGTGAATATGTCACCAGTAGAAGATAAGATCTATGAAGTATATGATCCTGCTGCTGGTTCTGGATCACTTGTTTTGCATTTAGCTAACGAACTTGGAAAAGGAAACTTTGGAGATAAAGCACAAGTATATACACAAGATATTTCAAATAAATCATCAAGATTTTTAAGAATTAACATGATATTAAATGGATTAACAAATAGTTTAGATAATATAATTGAAGGAGATACACTTTTAAGTCCTACACATTTTAGAATACCATTAGATCCAGATAGTGGACTAAAACAATTTGATTATATTACTGCAAATCCACCATTTAAAACAGATTTCTCATCAACTAGAGATAGTATAGAAAGAAGATGGAATGATACAGATAGATTTTTTGCAGGCATACCTAAAATTCCTAATAAAGATAAATCAAAAATGGCTATATACTTATGCTTTATTCAACATATTTTATATAGCTTAAAAGAAGATGGAAAAGCAGCAGTGGTTGTACCAACGGGATTTTTGACAGCACAAAGTGGAATAGAGAAAGAGATAAGGTCAAAGCTTATCGATAATAAGTGGCTAAAAGGTGTCATTTCAATGCCAAGCAATATATTTGCAAATACAGGAACTAATGTATCAGTATTATTTATAGACAAAGTAAATAAGTCTGAAAATGTAATATTGGTAGATGCCTCTAATTTGGGTAGTAAAGTAAAAGAAGGTAAGAATCAAAAAACAGTACTATCAAATGATGAAGTAAAGAAAATAGAAGATACATTTATTGATCAAGAAGAAGTTGATGATTTTAGTGTTTTAGTTTCGTTTGATGAAATAAAGGAAAAGAATTATTCATTTAGCGCAGGGCAATATTTTGAAATAAAAATAGAATACGTTGAGATGACAGAGGAAGAATTTAAAAATAAGATAAACTATTACAGAAATGAATTGAATGAGTTATTTGAAAAAAATAAAATACTAGAGAAAGAAATAAAAGATAATTTGGAGAAATTAAAATATGAATATGAGGAAGATGATGGAAAATAATATTTATATGAAAGAATATAAAATATTAAAATTAAAAGATTGTATTTTGCAACTTAATACAGGCTTAAATCCTAGACAGAATTTCTCTTTAGGAAAAGGAAATCTAAAATATATTACAGCTAAAAATTTAAATAAATCAGGTGAAATAGATTTTTCAAATAGTGATTGCATAGATGAAAACGCTAAAAACATTATTCATAGAAGATCTAATATTCGAATTGGAGATATATTATTTTCAAGTAGAGCTCCGATAGGCCATTGTCACATAATAAAAGAAGAACCCAATTATTATGATATAGGAGAATCAATATTTTCTATAAGAGTGAACCCTGAAGTAATAGTACCTGATTATTTATGTTTGTATTTTATGAGTGATTTTTTTATAAAATCAGCATCAAAACATACAACAGGGAGTGTTATACAGGAAATACGAATATCTGATTTACTGAATATGAATATTATTATACCTCCAGAAGATATTCAAATAAAAATATCTAAAGTAATAGGAAATATAAATAAAAAAATACAATTATTAAATCAGATAAATAATAATTTAGAAGAATTAGCTTATACATTTTTTTTACATGATTTTGCTAATAAAACTGCAAATGGCACAATTGGAGATA
>CACZQD010000041.1 GCA_902783215.1 uncultured Erysipelotrichaceae bacterium | reverse complement strand
CTTTTCTTGTTTTCATATTTAAACTTATTGTAATCCATTATCTTACATACGGGTGGATTACCTTTAGGATTAATCAAAACTAAATCAAAACCAGCATATGATGCTAACGTTAAAGCATCTTTTAATTGTTTAGTACCTAATTGTTCACCTTTTGGTCCAATGACCATGACTTCTTTTGCTCGAATTTGTTCATTAATAAACAAATCTTTTTCTCTGTTTGCGATAACAAACACCTCCACATTATCTTATACCATGAAAAAAGTGGATACATGTATCCACTTTAAAAAACCATTATTTTGGCATTTACCTATCGCTTTAAGCAATCAGGTGGATGTGGATACATCTCTTTCCTTTTTCATTCGTTATTAATTATACAATTATATTATACTTATGTCAAGCTTTTTTATTAATTATTTCTTTTTCTTTTGTACTTGTTGAGTATTTTTCTCTACACTATCTTTAGTAACAGTATCTACAACTGCTTTTTTTAATAAATCTCTATTTCTAGTTGCAGAGAATACATTAGTATTCGGATTAGAACCATTAGTTAATAAATATGTTTGACCTAACTCTGAAATAATTTGTGCAGCTTCTTCTTCAGATACATTTCCTGCTAATGTAGATTGAATAGCTTGTAAATGAGCTTTTAGCTTTTTCGCACTTGCAATACTCTTTTTTAATTCTGCTTCAGCTTCTGCATCTGCATTTATTAATCTTGTTTCAGCTTCAATTTTTGCTTGTTCTTTACGTCTTCTTGCAGCCTCAATTGCAGCTTCTCCTTCTTTTCTTTTTCTAATCCTCTCGTCATATGCTTTTTGTAATTCTTGTGATTGTGAAACTTCTTTACTTACAAGAGATATTAACTTAAGCCCATAAATGTTTTCAAATTCATTAATAAATTGAGCTAATCCACTTAATCTTTGATCAAATTTTTTATTACCAATAGGCATAATCTTTCTACCATTATTCGTAATACCAAAACGATTAGTAGATAACTCCTCCCAACTAGCACTTTTAGCTAAAATACGCATAATCTCTTTTAAGTTATCTCTTAAATCATCTTCTGGATCCTCATGTTTATATAAATATTTATATGGATCAGTGATTCTTAATTTTATTTCATAATCAACATATATTTTTTGACCAGCACTATCAATACATTCAATTTTAGCTTCATCAATATTATACTCTTTTACTGATAAATACTTTCCTCTATATAAACCAGGAAAACTAAAACGTAATCCCTCATTTTTAATAGTAACAGATCCAGTCATTTTATTTTCTTTAACTAATACATAACTATTTGGAACACTCCAAAATACTTTACTATAAAAAACTTTTTCTTTATATTGACCATTAATTAAAGATTTATTTTGTTCTTTATCATTTTTTATTTGTGTTGCCATAACACATTCCCCCTTCATCGACTATGTATTCTAGCACGTTTCGCTATTTATGTCAAATTGACGTTCGCTTGAGCTTTTAAATCAATATCTGCTTTTTTTCCTGTTTTTTGTGCATAATAACCAGCTGCAGCAATCATACACGCATTATCTGTACAGTACTTAATTTCTGGGATAGTTAATTCAATACCATTTTTCTCGCACATTGTTTTTAAGGATGATCTAAGACCACTATTTGCTGCCACGCCACCAGCAACAATCAAGTTTTGAACATTATATTCTTTTAATGCCTTTAAAGTTTTTTTAGTCAATATCTCAACTACTCTATTTTGAAAAGAACAAGCCATATCTTCTTTTCGAATCTCACGTCCTTTTTGCTTTTCATTATGAGCAACATTTATAACCGCACTTTTTATTCCACTAAAACTAAAATTATATGTGTTATCATCAAGCGGTAATGGAAGATTATAAGTATCCTGCCCTTTATAAGATAATTTATCTACTAGTGGCCCACCAGGATATGGAAGATTTAACACACGAGCTACTTTATCATATGCCTCACCTACTGCATCATCTAAAGTACCACCAATCTTTTCAAAAGAATAATCTTCTTTCATATATATCAATTCCGTATGTCCACCAGATACTACTAGTGCGATTAAAGGAAACTTCAGTTGCCTTCCAATATTATTAGCATATATATGTCCAGCAATATGATGAACAGGTATTAACGGTTTATTATAAATATATGATAACGTTGTTGCAACATTAACTCCAATTAGCAAACAACCTATTAACCCAGGTCCATAAGTTACAGCTATATATTCAATTTCATCCATAGTCATATGTGCTTTTTTTAAACATTCTTCTAAAACAAGCGTAATAGATTCCACATGCATACGACTTGCAATTTCAGGAACAACTCCTCCATAGTTAGCATGTGTATCCATCTGAGATAAAACAACAGTAGCTATTTCTTCATAGCCATTTTTTACTATTGAAATACTTGTTTCATCACAACTAGATTCAATACCTAAAATATATTTATTGTTCATTTTTATCAAACTTCCTTATCATCAATATACCATTTTCTATACCATAATATTTCTCACGAATAGTAACTTTTTCAAAGCCACATTTTTCATAAAACTTTATCGCTTCAATATTACTTTCCTTAACTTCTAATGTAATGTTTATAGTATCTGTATTATTATTAATTATATAATTCAAAAGACTTTTACCAATTCCTTGTCTTCTATACTGTTTATCAACAATTATGTATTCAATTTCAACACGATCATAAATCTTTGTATATACAATTATACCTTTATCATCATACATCAAAATATGACTGAAAGGATTATCTTTATAATCATTTATAGAACAATTAAATTCTTTTAATAATTCATTTGCGCGTTCATCATTAATTACTTCTGTTATCATTTAACTTCTCTTCAGCTTCTGTTAATTTTAAATAGTTAGGTTTTAAAAGATGTGGATTAATTGATTGATCAGTTATATGTTTTTGAATTATTTTAATTAAATTTGGTTTAATATTTTTATCATCTAAACCAAAAATCTCATAATCATCTGTTAATTCTTCTTTTAACTTATCATAAGAAATAAATTGATCATTTTTGATAATATTTAAATCATTATCATAAATACCAGCAAAAACATTACCCCGTCTTGCATCAATAATACCAACACGATATTTTTTATCTGATGGTGTTGAAGCAATGACTTCCAAACTTGAAATTGGTATTAAATCTATTTTTAATGACCAAGCAATTGTTTTTGCAACTGTTACACCCACTCTAAGCCCTGTAAAAGACCCTGGACCATTAACAACAAATATTTTATCAATATCAGATATTTCAAAAGAAACACTATCAAATCCTTTTTTTATAATTGGCATTATTTTACTGGACATATCTTTTTGAATTTTTTCATTATAGTTAAATAATACATTATCATCCTGAATAATCGCAACATTAATAAAAAAAGAAGATGTATCAATTAATAGACATCTCATAAAACAGCCTCACATAATTCTTCATATTTAGTTCCATGAGGAGTTAAAATAATTGTTCTTTTATTTTCACCAGCTACTTTTATTTTGATATCTAATCTTTCTTTTGGTAATATATCCTCAATTGTTTTAGCCCATTCAATAACAGTAACTCCGCCTTTTTCAAAATATTCCTCAATTCCCACACCATCAACATTACCATCTAATCGATATACATCCATATGATAAAGAGGTAACTCTCCTTCATATTCCTTAATAATACTAAAAGTAGGTGATGTTATAGTTTCAGTAATACCCATAGCTTGAGCAAGACCCTTAACAAAAACAGTTTTACCACTACCTAATTCTCCATCTAAACAAATAACCATATTTGGAAATTTTTCTGATTCAATATTTTGAGCTAATTCAACAGTATCATATTCACTATGACTAATAACCTTAAATTCATTCATTTGTATCACCAATAATTATTATAAACAAAAAAAAGTATTATTACAATACTTTATTATAATTTGTAAATTATTTATCAAATTTATTACCTTTGTGTTTTTTATTTATAATCAAATTATTAATAT
>CACZQD010000040.1 GCA_902783215.1 uncultured Erysipelotrichaceae bacterium | reverse complement strand
TTAATTCATTTAATTCTATTATTTTCACACTACAACACACAACTTACTACATATATTTAAAAAATAAAAACCCTTGCAAGCAAGGGATAAAATCACAAATGGTGGGCCTGAATGGACTTGAACCATCGACCTCACGCTTATCAGGCGTGCGCTCTAACCAGCTGAGCTACAGGCCCATTAACACAAATTTAATTAACGGACTATTAAAGTATACATTATTTTATGATAATTTACAATAGTTTTTACATAATTTTTTTAATTTTTTTTAATTTTACTTAAAAATGAAAAAAAAAAGAAGTTATCGCAATTTAATGTGAACTTCTCTTAATTGTTTTTCATCTACTTCTGTTGGACATCCCATCATTGCATCTGTTCCAGATACAGTCATTGGGAATGCTTGAACTTCTCTTAAATTTGTTTCATCTGTTAAAAGCATTATAATTCTATCAATTCCTGGAGCCATTCCAGCATGTGGTGGCACTCCATATTTAAATGCTTGATAAAGTGCACCAAATTTTTCTTTAACTACTGATTTATCATATCCCACTATTTCGAATGCTTTTTCTAAAGATGGAATATCATAATTTCGAACAGCTCCTGATGCCATTTCGTTACCATTACAAACAAAATCAAATTGATGCGCTAAAATGGAGTCAATATCATCTGTTTCAAAAGCTTTTGGACCACCTTTAGGCATTGAAAAGGCGTTATGGCAGAATTCATATTTTTCCTCTTCGTCATCATATTCAAACATAGGGAAATCATTAACAATACAGAATTCAAAACTATTTGGATCAATTAAATCTAATTTACGACCTAATTCTGTTCTAATCATTCCAGCATTTTTGGCAGCAAGCTTTTCTTTTTTATCAGCGATAAAGAATAATACCGATCCTGCTTTTAATTCAGCTTGTTTGATTAAATTGTCTTTTTCTTCTTCTGATAAGAATTTATCTATAGGCCCTTTAAATGACATATCTTCACCAACAGTAATATAACCAATACCTGGCATACCAATACTTTTAGCATAATCAACTACTTCATTAAACCAACTATTTGATTTAGAAGCTAAATCATCTACTTTAATTCCTCTAACGCATACTCCTCTAAATGGTTTAAATCCACAATCAACAAAGATATCAGATAGATCGATTATCTCTAATGGATTTCTTAAATCTGGTTTATCAGTTCCATATTTTAACATTGCTTCTTTAAATGGAATACGTCTAAATGGAGTACTAGATACTTTCTTATCACTGAACTTAGTAAATGTATCATAAAATACTTCTTCTCCAACTTTATATACATCTTCTTCAGTTACAAATGCCATTTCAAAATCTAATTGATAAAATTCTAAAGTACGATCACTACGACAATCTTCATCTCTAAAACAAGGTGCGATTTGATAGTATTTATCAAATCCACTAACCATTAATACTTCTTTAAATACTTGTGGAGCTTGTGGTAAGGCATAGAATTTACCTTTAAATTTACGAGATGGGATTAAGAAGTCACGTGCTCCTTCTGGAGATGATGCAGTTATAATTGGTGTTTGAACTTCAGTAAAAGTTAAACTATCCATTTTGTTTCTTAAAAATTTTAATACTTCACTTCTAAGTTGAATATTTTTTCTTACTTTATCATTTCTTAAGTCTAAATAACGATATTTTAATCTGACTTCTTCAGTTACGTCTTTACTAGTTAATATTTCAAACGGTAATTCATTTGGTGCTTTACCAAGGACTTCTATTTTATCTACTAATATTTCAATAGTACCAGTGGCAATATGATCATTATAATCTTCCTCTGCTCTTTTACGTACAACTCCTGTTACTGTTACAGAAGATTCCTTTGTTAGTCCATCAAATATTGAATCATCATTACTAACCAGTTGTACTATTCCTGTCTCATCTCTTAAATCAACAAATATAACACCACCATGATCTCTTATATTTGCAATCCATCCTGCCACTTTAACTTCTTTTTTGTCTTCTTTTTCACTTATTTTACCACAATATATATTACGATATTTATTCATAATTTCCTCCTATCTAATATATTTAATACTATTTTAACCATAATATCTTTCGAGATAATACTCCTTATTGTCTATTATTAATTTAATATATTCTTCTAAATTATTATCAATTCTTTTAATAACACCAAAACTATATAATCCCTTTTCATTTAATAATTGTTTCGGAAGATAAATGGTATCACCAATCTTAATTTTTTTATCTAAGTCATAAAACTCTAAATTTAATTCATATAAATTATTATTTTCATCCTTTAAAGTATAATTATAATTTTCTATATTATCAACTATTAATTTAATCATTTTTCTCTCCCTGAACTATATGGCATATCATCTTCTATCATTTCAAGTTCAGTTAAATTTACTAAGTCTAATGAAAGATATCCAATATGTTTTAAATATGGTGCGTATACTTTATCTAAATTACTATATATAAAGCAAAAATCTCCGATATCTTTAACTTTAGGGAGTATTAATTCTTTTAAACTCTTTTGATTTTCCATAAAGTATTCATAAATTCTTTCGGTTTCTAATAATTCTAAGTGTTTTATTTTATAAGCATGCTTTAAAAATGATGCTGTTACATATTTACTAACGTTATCTTTGTAACTAACTATTTGATTAAAATTATCAATTATTATTTCTATATAACCGTCTAACAAATTTAATAATATTTGTTTATTATCTCCTATTTTTTTTATATCAATTCTTTTTATATCCTGAGTCAATCTATTTAACTCATCTCCAATATTATTATCGTAGATATCCATTTTTTTATTAACTAAATCTAAAATGTAATAATCGATAATTAAATACTTTTCATTTTCATACTTTTTAACCTTATAATTATCAATAATGATATTATCTGGGCAATAATAAATATTGTTTATTTCATGATTATATTTATACCATTTCCCATCATTTGCATACACATATCCAAATTCATCTAATTCAAACATTGTATCTGTATTTTGAGTGATTTTTAAATTATATTCTCTTTCAAATGCACTTGTTAATCCTTTAGCAATATTTTCTAAGTTATTATGAAATGTTGCATCGGGATTATTAACTGTATGATTATATCTATTTTTTATGGATAAAGTATTTTTTTTACCTTTAGAAAATTGAATACTTATAACAGATGTTCCATATTCATCTTCCCTTTTAGGTTCAAGAAAGTTTTCTCTTTTGATATTATAAACATCTTTTTTAACAGCAAAGAAAACATAACATCTGTCTAGGCGATTACCATGACGGAATGAACACAATTCTTCATTTGGTTGATAATACTTACGAAATGATTGAAGTTCTGATTGATTATGACATTCATAGAAATCATAACCAGATTGATTAAATAACTCTTCAACACTATCATAAGTTTTTACTCTTCTTTTTTTCTCAACGTCAAAGAATGAATAAATATAATCTTTAAAATCTTCTTCGAGATTATGAGCTTTAATATCAGCATATAAAAAACGTGATGGATGAAAATGGGAATCTAAAATGGAAATTAATAATCCTGGTTCTTCTAAAATAGTTGGAAATAAATCACGACATAAGTGCCACATCTTTTCTCCATATAGTTTTCTTATTCTTTTTTCATCTGACATTATCTTTTTTCAATTTCCTCACGAATTATTTGTGCGGTTAATTTAGGATTTGCTTGACCACGAGTTGCTTTCATTATTTGACCAACAAAGAAGTCAAAGACATTTCTTCCTTTTCTGTGTTCCTCAATTAGATCTAAATGTTCATCTAATACTTTTTCTACTAATTCACGAATCATTTTATCGTCACCTATTTGTTTAATTCCTAATTCATCAACTATGGTTTTAGGGTCTTTAGCTTCAGATAACACTTTATATAATACTTCTTTACTTTGTTTTGATGATATTTTACCACTATCTACCATTTCCATTAAATCTACAAGCATTTGTGGTGTTAGATATAGTTCGTCAATAGTAATATCATATTTATTTAAATACCCTAGTATAACACTTGTTAACCAGTTTGAAGCATTTTTCGGATTTCCTCCTAATTTAATTACTTCTTCAAAATAATCAGATACTTTTTTATCTTTAACTAATACTGTTGCGTCATATCTTGATAATTTGTATTCTTCCATGTATTGTTCCATACGTTCATTAGCAAATCTTGGTATGCTTTTTCTTATTTCTTCAAGCCATTCTTTACTAATTTTAAATTTAGGAATATTTGGTTCAACAAAATATTTATAATCAATTGCATCAACTTTACTACGCATATAAATAGTTGACATAGTTTCCTCATCCCAACGACGAGTTTGTTGTTCCATTTGATCATAAGTACCATTTTCTTTTAACTCAATTTGCCTTTTGATTTCATAGTTAATAGCATCACGAACTCCACCAAATGAGTTAACATTCTTTGTTTCTACTTTTGTTCCCCAATTTTTAGGATCATTGATATCTTTATCAGCTTCCATAATTGAAACGTTTACATCACATCTAATTTGTCCTTTTTTACTATCAGCTTCACTAATTCCTGCATATTGGTAAATGGAT
>CACZQD010000039.1 GCA_902783215.1 uncultured Erysipelotrichaceae bacterium | reverse complement strand
TGAATTTAATGTAGATAAATTAAAGAAAGCATGTTATAATGATTTCAGGTTTATACAGTCACTAGCTGGAGATAAAAATGAATTAGAAAAATATGCAAAGGATGATAAAGATATGTCTAAATTAAATAGTGAAGTAAATAGATTAAATGATGATAGTGAATTTGTTGAATTTTTAACAAATGAAGAAGAATATGCAATAGAAAATCAAAGTATATATGATCATGGGTTTAATCAAGGCATGGAACAAGGAATTGAACAAGGAATTGAACAAGGCTCTGTTAATGAAAAGAAAGAAATAGCTAAAAAATTATTGAATACAAATTTGACAGTCGAAGAAATAGCTATTAATACTGGTTTAACTGTTAATGAAGTTATCAATTTAAAAGAATAATAAATTTAAGGGATAGCGCAAGCTATCTTTTAATCTGTACGTTTAGATTAGAAATTTTAATTGTTTTTTATACTAAATTATTGTTAGTTTTTTTTGTAAAGTAATATAATTTTGTTTTTGGTCTTTTCAAATAATAATTATTTTGTTATAATTGTATTAGATAGGAGAGTATATGAATTTAGAGGATCAATTCCGTTTATTAGTTGGAGGATATTACGGAGTATTAGAGATGGATGAATATGATTTGAAGTTGTATGTTTTAGAAGATATTGAGGATTATATTCGAAATTTTATTCGTCTTAATCCTATTGATGATTTTGATTATAAGGAAGAAGCTAAGAAGATTGAAGATATTCCTTTAAAAAGAAAATTACAGGATGCTTTAATTGTTTTGAATAAGATGAATGGTTCTATTGAACTTGTTTTATTGATTAAGAAACGATTAAAACAGATTCATGAGGATGAAATGGAGGGTATGTATGTCTAGTCGTGTGCGAAATAGAATTATTATTTTAGTTGTTATTTCTATTTCGGTTATTATATTAATTAGTGGTATATATGCTATATTAACACATAAGATAACGGTTGTTAATCATCCACGATATAATTGGAGAGTTAAGTTCGATAATTTGCGTAGTGTTAGATTAAATGGTAATGCTAAGGAGATTAATAAGCCTACTATTAATCATAATGATACTCGTATTAGTAGTTATTCGGTTTCTTTGACTAGTCCTGGTGATAGTGCATCTTATATATTTGATGTTGTTAATGATGGTGATTATAATGCTATTTTAGAGGATATTAATTTGGCTAGACCACATTGTAGTGGACTGGGTAATAATTCTACTAATGATGCTAAAAATGTGTGTAGTAATTTAAATTATACTTTAAATTATTTAGATGGTAATGAAGTTAGACTTGGTGATAAATTATTAAAAGATCATCATAGGACAATGGTTTTAACGCTTTCTTATGATTTAAATGTTAAGTCAAGTGAGTTACCTAAAAATGATTTAATTATTAGTAGTTTAGATGTGGAACTTATTTATTCACAGTGTAATGGTAAATGTAATTAATTTATTTATTATTAACTAATGTAAATTTATGATAAGTAAATAAGATTAGCTTAGGCTAATCTTATTTAAATTATATAATAAATATAAATACTTTTAGGAGATTTTATTTTATGAAAAAAATTAAAAATGTAATTGTTATAATAGTAATGTTAATATGTCTTATTGGAATTATATATTCTGGTTATCACATTATTAAGTGGAAAAAGATTGTTAATAGTAATGCTAAAATAAAAGATAATATTAATTCATTAGTTGTAAAAAGAAAAAATGGAAGTTATAGAATAGATTTTGATAAATTAATTAAGATTAATGATGATACTGTTGCTTATATAAAAGTACCTGGTACAGATATTAATTATGTAGTAGTTAAAAGTTCAAATAATAGTTATTATTTGGACCATAATTATGAAAAGCAGAATAATTTAGCTGGATGGATATTTGCTGATTATCGTAATAATTTTGATGATAAGGATAAAAATATTATTATTTATGGACATAATATGAAAGATCAATCAATGTTTGGTACGCTTAGAAATGTTTTAGATGAAAATTGGTATAAGAAAAATTATAAAATTGAATTAATAACACAGTATAAAACATATATTTATGAAGTGTTTTCTAGCTATATGATAAAATCTGAAGAGTATTATTTGAGTAATAGTTTTAATTTTAATGATGAGTTTAGTGAGTTTATTAAAGTAATTAAAAATAGATCTATATATAGTTATAAAACAGATATTAATAGTAGTGATAGAATACTTACACTTTCAACTTGCAACGATGATGGTTCCAAAAGAATTGTTGTGCATGCTAAGTTAATTAAAGAAAACAATAATTAATTGTTTCTTTTTTTTGTAAAGTTTTGTAAAGTATTGAAAAAACAAGCAAAAAAGTCTTGAACCTTTGATTTCAATTTGTTATAATATTGGAGTTAAGGGAGGAATGATTAAATGACAAAGTATGTTTACCTATTTAAAGAAGGTAATGCTGACATGCGAAATCTTTTAGGTGGTAAAGGTGCAAATTTAGCTGAAATGACTAATATTGGACTACCTGTACCTCAAGGTTTCACAATTACGACTGAAGCTTGTACAAAGTATTATGATGATGGTCGTGAAATTAATGAAGAAATTCAAGGACAAATCAATGAATACATTGAGAAAATGGAAGAAATAACTGGAAAGAAATTTGGTGACAAAGAAAATCCATTACTTGTTTCTGTAAGAAGTGGAGCTAGAGCTTCAATGCCAGGTATGATGGATACTATTTTAAATTTAGGTTTAAATGAAGAGGTTGTAAATGTTATAGCTGAAAAATCTAATAATCCTCGT
>CACZQD010000038.1 GCA_902783215.1 uncultured Erysipelotrichaceae bacterium | reverse complement strand
CTTTCATTCATAGATTTACATAAATTAGCTTGTTCAATTAACATATTTGTTTTAGAACCACTTATCATATATATATCTTTTAACGAAATTAAAAGGTTAAACAAGATAATAAATATTACAGTAGCTAAAGCAAAGGAAGTTATTAATTCAATAGTTGTCATACCCTTTTTATTCATCTTAATCAACCTCCATTGGTATTATCATTGTTGCAAATGTATTATTTTCAAACTGTGCGATTAAACGGTAATTATCCCCATCAGTATTTTTTATTTTACTTATAAATGTTTTCATACCTTGTTTAAGATTATCAGAATCAAAATCGATTGAGCTAATGTCTTCCTTTGTAATAATTAATACTTTTAAATCTAATGCATTTAGCAAATTAAAGCCATACTCATCATCAACAATTTGTTCTTCTTCTACATTATCAGAAAATTCATTATCATTTTTTACAATTTCAATATAATCTTGACTATTGATACCACTTATAATATTAGTTCTAGTTTCACTTGATAAATTATCAATATAATCAAAAACATCCTCTATTGCATATAAATCATCCACACTATTATAACTAAATGAATTATTATAACTACGTTTTAAAGCTGAAAATTGAACAAATAAATATACTAATATACCTGCAACTACTGTTGAAACAATTAGTGCTTCAGCAAGTGCGAACCCTTTTTGATTCTTTTTTTTCATAAATACACTTCCTTTATCTTGAAATATCTTTAAATATATTATATAATATATTAAGAATAAATGCTAGCACATTTTAAAAAAAATAAAAAGGGTGATTAAATTATGTTAAAAGTATTCAATTTTGAAACAACTCCAATTGTCGATATTATTAACGATATATTGGTAGATTCAGTAAAAAAAGGAGCCAGTGATATTCATTTTGATTCGCATGAAGAATTTATGCGAGCACGTGTTAGAATCGATGGACAATTAATTAATTATACAGATATACCACAACAATATGTCCGAAATCTAATTACTCGTATTAAAATTATTTCTGGAATGAATATTACTGAATCACGTCTACCCCAAGATGGTGCGATTAAAGCTAAAATAAAAGATGTTGATTTAGATCTTCGTGTATCCTCTATTCCAACCAGTAATGGTGAAAAAATAGTTTTACGTATCTTAGACTATAAAATGAGTTTAAGCGGAATAGAAACACTTGGTTTTAGTGAAGAGAATTATAAAAAAGTAATCGACATGATTTCATCACCAAACGGCATTATTTTAGTAACAGGTGCGACTGGTACCGGAAAAAGTACAACTGTATACTCAATGTTACAAAGATTAAACAAAGAAGAAAGTAATATTATTACCATTGAAGACCCTATCGAAATGGATATAGATGGAGTAAATCAAATTCAAACTAATTCTGAAATAGGTTTAACTTTTGCAACCGCACTAAGATCAATCCTACGTCAAGATCCAAATATTATTATGATTGGAGAAATTCGTGATAGTGAAACTGCTCAAATTGCAATTAGAGCTGCCATCACTGGACACTTAGTATTATCAACAATTCATACTAATGATGCATTAAGTACTATTGAGAGATTAATGGATATGGATGTAGAAAAATACTTATTAGGATCCGCACTAGAAGGAATAATTGCTCAAAGACTTGCTAGAAGATTATGTGAAAAATGTCGTAAGAAAAGACCAACAACTGATTTTGAAAAAAATCTTTTAAAAGAAATATTAGATCAAGATATTGATGAAGTATATGAAGCTAATGGTTGTGAAGAATGTCATAATGGTTATAAAGGAAGAATTGCAATTCAAGAAGTATTAGAAATAGATCAAGATATTAGAGATGCATTAAGTTTAAATGCAAAAAAAGATAAAATAAGAGAATTAATATATAACAGACAAGATGTTAAAACTCTTTTAGAGGATGGTTTAGATAAAGCTCTTAAAGGAATTACTTCATTAGAAGAAATTATTAAATTAATTGAAGTAGATGATTATATTAAAGAAAAAAATCACATTAATACTAATATAGAAGAAGAAAACCAAACAGAACAAAATAGTGTATTTAACGAATCTTTTGAAACAAACAATAATTATAGTGAAAAAAGTATAGAAACAGAAGTTTCAAATGAATCAAACGCAAGTCAACAAAACACCAATAATAATGAAGTCAATAACAATTACTCTCAAGAAAAAGATAGTACTTCTAATATAAATAATTCAAATCAAAATGATATACTTAATTTCGACTTTCCATCTGATACACAGAATACAGTAATAAAAGAAGAAAAAGAGGAAGAAAAACAGCCAGAAATAATAAATAATGAACAAGATAAAAAAACAACCAATAATATAGTTGATGATTTCTATGATTCATTTTAAAAAGTATTACAAGAAGTAATACTTTTTTTATAAATGTTTATTAAATCAAATACATATCAATAATATTAAAATTTGTAAGTAATATAATGATAGCAGCTATAGATAAATATGGGCCGAATGGCACCTCATGATTTTTTTTATAATGTAACAATAACAACGATATAGGCAATCCAATAATTGATGCTAAAAAAATACTTAGAATTGAATTTAATACGCCTAAAACCAAACCAAAAGTAAACATTAATTTTATATCTCCGCCGCCCATTGATTCTCGTTTAAAGAAGAAATCTCCAATCTTTTTTATTAAATACATTAGGAAGAAAGAAACTAGTCCATCAAGTATAGATAGTCCAGTACCAGCAAATCCCCTTTCAAATATAAGTTCAATTATAAGAAAAAATGAACCAATAATTAATACTTCATCACATATAATCATATATTTATAATCACTAACAATAGTAATTAACAAGATAGATATAAAAGTTAATGCTATAATAAGTTGTATACTCATTCCAAAAACTAAATACGAAATCATAAATAAAATACCACTGACAAGTTCAAAAATAGGATGAAATATAGATATATGTGATTTACACTTACGACATTTTCCTTTTAAAAACAAATAAGAAATTACAGGTATTAATTCAAACGCCTGTAACTGATGACCACATTTTGGACAATGAGATCTTGGTTTCACAATAGATTCATTATTAGGAAGTCTTTCACCTACAACATTATAAAACGAACCTAAAACCATTCCAAAAATCAAAAACACTACACTAAAATAAATAGTCATCCTATCCCTCCATTTGTTGAACAGAACTATACATATTAAACATAGGAATAACTACAGCAAGTAATACAGCACCTACTCCAAAAGTTAATAATATAATAACTATTGGTTCAATAAGTGCTTTTATTCTAGTAACAGAATTCCGATGTAAATTCTGATAATAACTAGATACTTTCTCCATCATTTCAGCTAATTGTCCAGTTTTCTCACCTGTAACAATCATTTCATAAGCTGGAATAGGAAAAGCCCAATGATCTCTAAAAGCAGTAGAAATTTTATCTCCTTTTGATAAATTAGTTATTGTTTGTAATATCATATCATGATAGATTTCATTATTTGTAATCTTATTTAAAACACTCATACTATCAGTAATAAATACATTATGTTTAAGCAAAGAAGCAAATGTTTTAGAAAACACAGATACTTCGTTATAAATTATGATATTCCCTATAACAGGCATTTTCATGGCTAAAAACTGCATACCTTTACGAAAAGGCTTAACCATTTTATATAAATACAATATTATTGCTAGTACAATTACGATACCTAATAAAATAAATAAAATATTTTTTTCTAAAAATAAACTTATATTCATAATTGTCTGTGTAAAGGCAGGTATTTTAGTATCTTCCATACTATCATATATTTCAACAAATTTAGGAACAACATACATCATAACAAATATAATAACTGCAATAGTAAATACAAGTACTAAAGTCGGATATGTCAATGCACTAATCATTTGCTTTCTTGTTTCTTCAATTTCAGTAAAATATTCAGCCATATCGTCCAATACTTCAGGTAACTCACCAGTCAACTCAGCAGATCTAACCATATTAATTAAAATCATTGGAAAAGCTTTTCCTTGATGTTGAAATGCTGAACTTAAGCTTTCTCCTAACATCAATTCATACTTTACATTATAAAAAACTTTTTTCTGATACTTATTCTTTGTTTGTCTAACTAAAATTCCTATCGCATCAGATAATGCAATACCAGATTTCAAATAAGTAGATAATTGAGTAATAATAAAAATTAAATCCTTGTTTTTTATTTTTCTACCTTTTCCACCAAAGTTTATTGTTAAGCTTTCTTTTTTTACACGATAAACAATTAAACCTTCATCAGTCAAAAAGTTAATAACATCCATTTTATTGTATGCTTCAAAATAACCTCTAACTGTTTTCCCATCTTGTGACATTGCCTCGTAGCGCCAATTATATTTTTTTTCATGCTGTTTTTCTTCTTCTTCTTTTTCTTTCATCTCATCAATCAGCTGTTTAGCCATTTCAATTTTTTGAGAATTAATTTTCTTTTGAGAAACTTTCTTTGATACACCACTTATTTTATTTGTTAGTTTATTAGAAACATCTGTTGAAAAATCTAAATTGCCATTTGAACTATTTTCTATAGTATCAATCAATTGACTTTCACTTGCATTAGAACTAGCTATATCATTCATTCCTTGAACATCAATATCACTATTAAATATATCAGGATCAATAACTTTACCATTATCTGAAGTTGATATTGATGATTTTAAACCTTTACCAATGGAAGAAAATCCTTTATATAAAAAATATGAAGGATAAATTACTAAACATCTAAAAACAAACATCGAAGCACGTACAAATGCATTAGATTTCTTATTACTAGATTGTTTTTTCATAATACGCACCTCTTTAACCTTGTAATAATTATAACATATTTTTTATAAATAGAAAACTTTTTTAATAAAAAACATATAATAATTTAGAAATATTTACATAGGAGGTTGACATGAATTATTATAATCCGTATTTTTACACCATGCCATCATCATTTAACACACCAAAAGTTGGATTACTTACTAGAATATTCGGAAATCATAACCTATCATTCGGATCTATTTTATCCGGTACGCAAAAAACACTAAATGTCGTTAATCAAACAATACCATTAGTAAAAAAAGTACATCCTATGATAAAAAATGCTAAAACAATGTTTAAAGTAATGAATGAATTTAAAAAAAGTGGTACTAAACTTCAATATAATAGTAACAGTAATACAAATCAATATTCAACTGTTAACAACACTAATGAAAACTATGATGAAGGACCAACTTTTTTCATGTAAAAGAGATTGTAATGAAATAAACACATACAATCTCTTTTAAAATCCATAATATATTTCTCCTGCTTTTAACGTAATGCCTTTTGCTGAAGCTAATTCACTGATTGTAACTAGTTGATATCCTTTACTAATTAATTCAGGAACTATAACACTAACAGCATCTGCAGTAGATTCATAAATAGAATGCATTAATATAATTTTACCATCATAATTATCCACTTTATGCATTTCATTAATAATTTCATCTTTATTACGACTTTTCCAATCTAAAGTATCAACATTCCAGTTAATTAATGGGTAAGGAATACTCTGTTTTACTGTGTCATTAGCATTTCCATACGGAGGACGTACTAATGTAGGTTTATGACCTAAAATATTCATAAATACTTCTTCACTTTTACTAACTTGATCTTTAACCTCGTTAGCACTTAATTTATTTAAATTTTTGTGATCGAATGTGTGACTACCAACTTCACAACCTATTTTTTCTTCACGTTTAACAATATCCGAATAATTAGTCATTAACATACCTAAATCAAAAAATGTTGCAACCGCATTATTCTTTTCCAAAACATCTAATAATCTATTAGTAGAACTAGGATTTGGTCCATCATCAAAAGTTAAAGCTACAACTGGTTTATTAGTATCAATGATTCTTTCATTATTTTTCTTAGTTTCAAACTTTTTATCAGTTAAATATGTTGTATACACAAAAGCAATTCCATCTTTATATTCAATCTCACTCCATCCATCTTTACTAATACCTAACTGCTTTACTTTCTCCCCTTGCTTTAATGTTTTAAGAACTGTACTATTAATATCATTAGTTATATGAATATCCACATTATTATATGAATAAACATCCCTTTTCTTATTTGTAAAACCATCATATAAAATAGTTTTTTGTGTTAAATGTGAATTTTTTATATAACCGATTTTACCATGATATTTTACTTTAGACCATTCATCATCATTTTCTAATACTCTAACTTTTTGACCCTTAAAAATGGTATTAATAAGTTTACTATTTTCATTATCCGTTTTATACTCATTAGATAATTTAGCAACATATTTTAATTCATTACTCGTTTTATACTTTTGATGATATATTTTTATTTTTTTTGCATTTATTTGATTAGTCTTATTTTTATAATTGATATTCATATAATCTTTAATATCTTCATAAGGAATTAAGATATTTAATACTCCATTATCCTCGCTACATAATTCAAGTCGATCAAAATATATCTTAATTCCTTTATTATTTAAAATATATTTATAATTATATTTTTTAGAAAGAATACTAATATTACAATCTTTATAATCATCATGATCACTAATATATTTTTTTAAATAGTTATTAATAAATGATTTATAATCACCAACAAAAATATAACTATGTTTTAATCGTTCACCTGTAGATATATTAAAATTATATGTCTCTATTTTCTCATTTAATATCTTATTATTTTTTTCAGTAGTAATTATAAATACTAAGCTTAAATTATTATCTGGCGCTAAAAAAGATTCATAATTTATATAAGAATATTGATTTTTTTTAAACTTATTTTTATAACTGTTAACTATTTGAGCAATATATTTATCTATTTTCCTGTTCCCTACTTTAGGATACTCAATCATATAGTATTTTGAACTAATATCAATTGTTTTTCCTACTTCTTGATTATTATTTCCATTTTCAAAAATTAATTTATCTGTGAAGTTAATTTTATATATCACAAATCCAATTAATACTAGTATCAATATTACTATCCCTACTATTAATTTAATACTCCATTTCACTTAAAACACTTCCCTGAAACATATTCTAGCACTTATTAAAAAAAAAGACAATTATTTTTGCCCTTTTTTATTTAAATAAGTTTATTACTCGATCAACAAAACCTGTCTTTTTATTTTCTTTATTTCTCTTTGTTACTTTTTCATTTTTAATACTTTTTCCTTCAATAGTATAAACAAATTTAGTACTTGAATTAGTATTATCTGCTGCTTTTGTAAAAGTATTATAATCAGCAGATAATTTCTTTAATACTTTAACTCTTTCGATAGATGGTTTAACTTCATTATTAACAATACTTGTTATTTGATTAATTCCTTGATTATCAAATTGTTCCATTCCATCTTTTAAAGTTTTAGTTCCTTCACTTAAAGTATCTAAACCATTTTTTAATTCATCTAATGAGATAACTACTTTACCTAGTATTTGTTGTTTAACTTGATCAAAAACAGTTTGAGCTACTACATATGATGTTTGAGAAGAAACATCTTTAGCCACTTCTAAAGCAGTATTATATGCAGTTTGAGCAGCTGTTTGTTTAGCAAGTTCCATCGCATTTTCATAAAAACTTTGTTTAGCTTGATTAATAGTTTGTTTTTCATATCCTTCTATAGTTTGAACTTTCGAACAATAATCACTCGCACCACTATTACAAGCAGTATATATTTGTGTGATTTGTTCTTCAGATAAATTTATTTGTTTATGTGTTTCTAGTTTTAATGCATCTATCAAGTTTGTATTATTATCTATCCCATAATCAGAAGAATTTTTAATTTGCTTTGTTTGTTCTTCTGTTTCAATTACCTTTTGAATTGCTTGATTCATTATTTCTTCTTTTTTAGATTCAACCTTTTTAACTGCCTCTTCACTAGAAGTATTTTTTATTAACTCTAATGTTTTTTCATCAATAGTATCTTTATTATTTTTTAAACTATCTATCGCATTACCAACTCCATTATTAATAGTAGTAGTACCATCATTTACCTTTTTAGATCCATCTACTAACTGTTTACTACTATTTGATAGTAAATTAATTTTAGAATAAATAGAATCTAAATTATTTAGTTTATCTAAATCCATGCTATCAACTATCTTTGGTGTGATTGCAGAATATATATTTGGTAATTCAAACGAATTAGTATCATATGTAATTGTAACTGTATCCATTTCATTCAATGAATCAATACCTAAACTTTTAGAAAGCGATGGTGCGGATAAACCAGCAATTAAATAATTTTGACCATTAGATATAACTTTGCCATTATCTACTTTAATGTTACTAACTGTTGTTCCATCCAAAATAGTTGATGTGGCAACAACAAATGGAGTATACATTATTGTTTCTTTACCATTTATATTAACAATATGTTTATCATTATTTTGATATTGAATTTTAATTTCAACGCGACCTTTTTTACCTAACATTTTAGATACTTTACTTACCTTATCATTAAATCGATAGCTAATATTTAAACTAATAGGTAAATCTTTATTAGTAGTTCCTTTATAATATATATCTTTCTTATTAGCTGACCAAGTTAGTTTATTCCCATCTAATTTGTATCTTTCTACTCCATTAGTATTTTCAATATTCTTCAAGTCAGTATAATCAACAATATATTTAGATTTTTCTTCATTGATTAAATGATTAACCACACTAACCTTTTTAACATTACCATTTTGATTAATTTTTGCATATACAGTTTCTTCCTTAGTTAACGCAGATACTGGCATAGCTACTAAACATAGTGATATAGTAATTAAACATATTGCAAGTTTTTTCATACTTATCTTTCCTTTCCTAAATCCCATCGTAGTATTAATAATTAGCTTATCAAAAATAATTAATAATGATGGAACAATAATCATAACAACTAACATACTAATAATTGCTCCTCGTGATATAAGTGTACAAAGTGAACCAATTAAATCTATTTTCGATACTAAAGCAACTCCAACTGTAGCAGCAAAGAAACACATACCACTAACAAATATTGAAGGAGCAGATGCATCCATCGATAATTTAACAGATTCAAACTTATCTTTACCATTTTTCCTTTCAGATAAATATTTAGTTGTCATTAATATTGCATAATCAATAGTCGCACCCAATTGAATTGTTCCAATAACAACTGATGCAATAAATGGTATTTGTGTACCTTTAAAATATGGAATTCCCATATTAATAAAAATGGCAAATTCAATCGCACTTACAAGTAGCACTGGTAGTGAAATTGATTTAAGAACCAACAACATTAATATAAATATTACACCAATACTAGTAAAATTTACATTTTTAAAGTCTTGATCTGTTGTTTCAATTAAATCTTTCATTAATGGCCCTTCTCCAGCAACTATTGCTTTCTTATCATATTTCTTTACAATTTTATTTACTTTTATAATTTGATCATTTAATTCATCTGTGGCGATATCATATGAAGAATTAATAAGAACCATTTTATATTTATCTGTCTGATAAATATTTTTAATATCATCACTTAGCATATCTTCATCAAACCCATATTTAGACAACTTAGATCCACTCAATACTAAATCAATACCGTCAACTTTCTCAATTTCATCTATCATCATATTCAATTTATTATTATCTAATTTTTGTGAAACTAAAATAATTTCTTGAGATACTATTCCATAATCATTTATTAATGCTTTACTAGCCATTGAATAGCCATAATTATCAGGTATAGATTCATCTAATTTATAATAATTTTCTGTTTTAGTTTGAGCTTTAAATGCTGGAAATAATAGTATTAAGAATAATACAAATATTAGTTTATAATGTTTTAATACAAAATTTTTCAAATATTTAAATTGTGGTATAAATGTTTTGTGTCTAGTTTTTTCAACATATTTATCAAAGATAAGAAGTAACGCAGGGAAAACTGTTACTACACATATAAGACCAAAAATAACTCCTTTAGCCATAACAATACCTATATCAGTACCCAATTTTAGATTCATTGTACAAAGAGCTAAAAAACCAGCAATAGTTGTTAAACTACTTCCTAATACCGATACTAAAGTTTCTTTAATAGCTAATGACATAGCTTTTTTACTATCTTTTTCTTTTCTTTTTTCTGCTTCATATTTATGATACAAGAAAATTGAAAAATCAGTCGTCACACCAAGTTGTAATACCGAACTAATTGCTTTTGTTATATAAGAAATATTACCTAAAAAGATATTACTACCCATATTATATAAGATTGCTAAACCAATATTTAAAATAAGTAGTATTGGAACAATATATGAATCGAGTGAAAACATTAAAACAATAATACAAAGTATAACAGCAACAACTACATACAAGGTCATCTCACTATTAAACAACTCTTTGGTATCTAAAACCATTGTACTCATACCACCTATTTTAGATGATTTATTTACCATTTTACGTAATTGTTCAACTGCAGCTAATGTTTTATCATCACTAGTAGACTCATTAAATGTTATAAAAATTAATCTTGATCCATTTTTAGCAACTTTATTAACAACTTTATCTGGTAAATACTCCATAGGTATTTGTGTACCAGTCAAATCATTAGCGCTAATTACTTTATTAACTCCATCAATCGTCTTAATTTTACTTTCCAATTTTAAAATATCACTATCTGCCATATTATCAATTATAGCTATAGCATAAGCTCCCATCTTAAAATCATCTGTAAGAATTTTTTCTCCTTTTATAGTTTCGATGTCATCCGGTAGATATACTAAAATATCATAATTAATCTTTGTTTTATATATTCCAATAAGTGATGGAATTAACAAAAGTAAAGATATTAATATTATTAATTTATGATGTTTACAAACAATATCTCCTATTCTTTTCATTGTATCCCTCTTTCTGACCAACAGTCATTTATATCTTAACACACTATTGACCATTAGTCAATAATATTATATAATATTATCATAAGAAATTGACAAAAAGGGATGATATAGTGTTATTAAAGAACCAAAAAGAAAAAGAAGATAAACTATTAGATAGTGCCTATGAATTATTTACAAAAAAAGGTATTAATGATACTTCTATCAAAGAAATAGCTGATAGTGCGGGAATTGGTAAAGGAACATTTTACTTATATTTTAAAAATAAATATGATTTAGAAGAACAATTAATAGCTCGAAAATCTAATAAACTATTTAATAAAGCTTTAAAAGAATTAAACAAAGAAGAAATAAAAAAATTTGATGATCAAATAATCTTTATCATTGATTATGTAATCGAAAAACTTAAAAAGAATAAACTATTATTAAAACTTATAGCTAAAAATTTATCATATGGTATATATAATAGTAATTTAAACCAAAAAGTCGAACAAGAACTTGGAATACGTAATATGTTTTTAAAAGGAATTGAAGAACATAATATAAAATTATCCAATCCTGAAGTAACTCTATTTATGATAATTGAATTAACATCATCAACATGTTTTTCGTGTATTCTTAATAAAAAACCCATAGCAATTGATGAATATAAACCATATCTATATAATACTATCAAAAAAATGTTAAATGAAAAAAATCTATAGAACAAACTATAGATTTTTTATAATATATTAATTAACCTTTTAAAATTCGATTAGATGTTTTTGTGATATTTATAACAGGTCTTACTGTTGCTTGTATAGTAGGATAAGTATAAGTTGGCGTCAACCTATTCCATACCAGCAATACTTTATTAGCATTCTGTATATTACTCATAGTCCAAAATCTTAGATCAGAATAAACCCATTTAGGAACATTAGAAACATCACCAATTTGACCAATAGTAGTATCTTCCGAAATTTCATCATATCCTAAATTTTCTAAAGATATTTTATCTAGCATAATAACTGAACTAGGTAAATGACCATCATAATAAGCTTTTAAAACACTATTCATAGCCATTTCATTTATTTCGCCCATTTTTTATTGTATTTTTTAACATACATTTCTTTGTTTGAATCAAAAAAACATCGATAATTTATATCAATGTTTTATAATCATTAGCATCATTAATTAAACGTTTTTGACTAGCTATTTCTACTACACATTTTTCATGAGCTAAGCGACTACACATATCACACAATACATGAAGAACAAAAGCATCGAAATGAGATAAAGTAGCATAATTCTCATCTTGTTTATAATTATCTCTAATATCCATTAATTCTTCTCGCGATAATAATTTACAATTTTCAATTATTTGATAAGCTTCAACTAATTCTTGTTTGGTTAATTTTCTAATCATTAAATCCATAATTGAATGTTTAACTGTATAGTCATATACCTCTAAATATTCATCTTGTGTACAATTACCTTGATCATACTTAATAAATAATTGGCTTAATCTTTCTTGTCTTTTATAATACCGTAATTCTCCTAATTGATCTTCAGTTAATTCATTAGGTTTTAAATGATTCAATAAATCTTTTCTTTCTCTTTCTTCTTTTGTTTCATAAGATAGCCATTTATTCCACTCCATTAGCGGATTTAAAATAAGATTATCTCCATGAATTATTTTAGCTCCATCTGATTTAGCTGTTAATTTAGCAAGCGTTCTTCCAAATTCGCTCATATACTTCCCTCCCTAAACAAGAAGTATTTTAAATCAAAATATTTATTTTGTCAAATTTGTCAAATTTAAGTTCAAATTCATTGACAAAACAAAGAATATATGATATATTTTTATACGTACGACATGGCAGAATTGGTGAAGGGGTTAACACGGTGGATTGTGGTTCCATTATGCAAGGGTTCGAATCCCTTATTCTGCCCCACTTAAAAATAATCTCGAATTATCGAGTTTACTAATCTAGCAATAGATTAGTTTTTTAGTGCAAAAAAGTTGATTTTATTTTATATTTAATATAAAATTAATATGGAGGATAAAATATGAGGAAAACAAAAATAATATGTACCATTGGACCATCTTCTAATAATGAAGAAACTTTAAAACAAATGATGTTATCAGGAATGAATGTTTGTAGGTTAAATTTTTCCCATGGAAATGGTGAAGATCAAGAAGATACAGTAAACTTAATTAATAAGCTAAGAAATGAATTAAATCTACCTATATCATTACTTTTAGATACTAAAGGTCCAGAAATAAGAATTAAAAAATTTAAAAACGATAAAATATTTTTAAATGAGAACGACACTTTTATTTTAACTTGTGAAGATATTATAGGTGATAGTAATAAAGTATCTATTACATATGATAATTTATATAATGATGTTACTACCAACTCTATAATTTTATTAGATGATGGATTAATAAAACTAGAAGTTAAAGAAATAATTAATAAAGATATTATTTGTAAAGTATTAGTTGGTGGAGAATTATCTAATAATAAAAGTATTAATATTCCTAATTTAAAATTAAACTTACCTAGTTTAACTGAAAAGGATATTAATGATATTAAATATGGAATAGAACATGACTTTGATTATATTGCTGCATCTTTTGTACAAAAAGCTGATGATGTTATAGCTATCAAAAAAATATTAGATGATAATAATGGTTCACATATAAAAGTTATATCTAAAATTGAAAATCAAGCAGGAGTAAATAATTTTGATGAAATACTAAAAGTATCTGATGGAATAATGGTAGCTAGAGGAGATTTAGGAGTAGAAGTAGAAATGGACAAAGTTCCTGTCATTCAAAAATACTTTATTAAAAAAGCTTATACAAGTGGTAAAATAGTAATAACAGCTACTCAAATGTTAGAATCGATGATTAATAACCCTACTCCGACTAGAGCAGAAACTAGCGATGTCGCTAATGCAATATATGATGGTACTAGTGCGATTATGTTATCAGGAGAGACTGCAACCGGTAAATATCCTATTGAATGTATTAAAACAATGAATAGAATTGCCAATACAGTTGAAAAATCCATTAAATATTGGAAAAGATTTAAACTTCGTCCTTTAACTGAAGATGATTTTGAATTTAAAATTGATCAAGCTATGTGTGCATCCGCAATGAATACTAATGCAAAAGCTATTTATTGTTTTACAAAAACAAGTAATACGCCAAGAATTATAACTAGTTTCACACCGCAATGCCCAATAGTAGCTATTACTAAAAATAAAAAACTTTATCATCAATTAGGTTTGTTTTGGGGAGTTATTCCAAAATTATATAATGGTCAAGAAGAAAAAACAAGAAATATAATTATAGACAGTTTATATAAAGACAAAGCAAATAATGAATTAAACGAAGGCGGTATTATTATTATTGCTGGTGGTCAATACGTATATGAAAAATATGACTCAATAATCAATAAAAGTATTGGAGGAATCTTTCAAGTATAGTAATTGACAAGATATTAATTATGCGCTAAAATCTATATGTAAACAGATATTTCTGCATATGATAAAATGGAACACCTAAGTTGTTGGGTGTTGCCAAATAACTTGGTTCACCTAACAATTGTTAGGTGATTTTCTTATTATATTGTTACTTTATAAAGTAACAGTAATAACAGGAAGATATAAATGACTAATGAAGTAATTAATAAATCCCTCTTACTCATACTATTGCCTCCCCTCCTATTTTGAAGGTTGGCAAATCACCCAACTCTTAAATGTTCCATAATTTTATCATACCATTATTCTATATTTTGCACAAGAACATTTGTTCTTATTTATAAGAAACTTTATTTTTTAACACATATTTAGATACTTCCTTAAAATTATCATCATATCCATATCGTTCTTGTCCAAATAATATCCACATTCCCGAAAAACTTTTACCTTCTTGAAGTAATTTCTGTACTTTTTTATCTTTTATAACTTTGTTATTTTGCTGATTATTTATATCAACACATCATTCTTCATCATATAGCTTTGATTGAATATCAGCTTCTAGTTTATCACAGTAAAAAGCAAAGCGAGCTTCTTTTGTTTTTAAACTATCAAATTCTAATACTATATTTTTAATATCATCTTTAATTTTTAACGATTTAACAACTTTATTAACAGCATCGTGACCAATAATTTCCTTATCTTTTTTGGATATATCAAATAAAGTTAAATCACCAATAATTATTTCTTCTAATTCATGTAGTGCGAGCATAGTGATTACTTTTTTTATATCAATATCATAATTATACTCTGAATACATAGCAATAGCTAGCATTTGAACGCCAAAGATATGCTCAGCAACACTTTCTAAACGTTCTTTTTTTATATTTCAATTTTTTCAACCAGTACGAATAACATTTTTCAAATTATTACATTGAACATAATATTCAATAACATTCTGAGCTTTATTCATTTCTTAATTTCGCACCTGTTTTTTCAACTTTATCAATAATGTTATTAAATACTTCCATAACTTCTTCTTCATTTAAAGTACGATTTTCATCCTTAAATGTTAAAGAATAAGCAATAGATTTTTCATCCCTAGATATCTTTTCACCAGTATAAATGTCAAATATTTGAATATCATCAAGTAATCTTCCACCGGCTTTTTTTATAATTTTTTCAATATCACTATTCATAACATCTTTTTTCATAATGAAAGCTAAATCCTTAGTGATAGTAGGATATTTAGATATTTCTTTAAATTTTATTTTTGATGTTCTATTTTTTAATAATTTATCTAAATTAATTTCAAATAGATATACATCTTCTTTCACTATAGATGGGTTTAATTTACCAATAAATCCTATTTCTTTTCCTTGTAAACATATATTAGCATATACCCCTGAATGAAATTCTTCAGCAATGTTATTTGGTACTACCAAATTATATCTATTACTGTATCCTAAATAATCTAATAATTCTTCAACTATTCCTTTAACAATATAAAAATCTATTTTTATATTGTTACCTACTTGATAAAAGTAATCTCCTGTCAATAAAGCACATAATTTACTATTTTCTCCATATTTTGAATCTTTTAGATAAAAACCTTTACCTATTTCAAAAATTGATAAATCTTTAACTCCATGAGCTTTATTATAATCATATACTTTCATTAACGATGGCACCAATGTATATCTTAGTGCGGCTTTTTCTATTGATAATGGATCTAATAATTTAACTACTTCGAAATTATCAGTAGTATACTTTTTACCTTCACTAGGATTAATAAATATTTGTGTTAATACTTCATTAAGTCCTAAATCAACCATTTTATTTTTGATATTTCTCGTTGTCTTGTCAAATGTTCCACGACGCATATCTAATTTTGGAAGTTTACTTTCAATATTATTAATTCCATATATTCTTCCCACTTCTTCAATTAAATCTTCTTTTATATTTATATCTAATCTTCTCTGTGGTACAATTACTTTTATTTTGTCTTTTTTATCTTCGGTACTAAATCCTAATCTTTCAAAAATATTTATGATTTCTTTTTTACTTATATCAGTACCTAAAACATTATTAATATTATCTTCAGTTATTTCGATTGCTTTATCTTCTTTATTTGATTTATCATAAATAATTGTATCTTTTAAGATTTTAGCACCAGCATATTTTTCTAATAAAGCACAACTTCTTTCCATTGCCATATACGTTCTATTAGGATCAAGACCCTTTTCAAAACGATTAGAGGCTTCACTTCTAAGGATTTTCTTACTAGTTTTTCGCACACTTGCTGCATCAAAGATAGCTGATTCAATAATTATATTTTTGGTAGTATCCTCTACTTCAGTATCAAGTCCTCCCATAACTCCGGCAAGACCTACAGCATCATTTTTATTAGCTATTACTATATCATTAGTAGTTAAAATTCGTTTTTCACCATCTAAAGTTGTAAGTAATTCATTTTCCTTAGCCATTCTAACTACAATGGTATCACCTAAACGATCAGCATCATAATAATGAAGTGGTTGTCCTGTTTCTAACATAACATAATTAGATATATCAACAACATTATTGATTGGTCTAATATTACTAGCTATAAGTCTATTTTTAATAAATTCTGGACTTTCTTTGATTGTTACATCAACAACCTTTTTAGCTAAAAATAAACTACAATTATCTGTTTTTACTTCAACATTAAACTTACCATTAATACTTTCTTTATCTTCTGTATATTTTAAATCAATATCTTTTACTTTTTTATCATATATAGCACCTAATTCATAAGCAAGTCCTAATACACTTAATTCATCGCCACGATTAGAAGTAAGTTCAAAATCAATTATTTCATCGTCCAATCCTAAAGCTTCGATAGCATTCATACCTAATTTTGGTTTGTTTGAAAACTCGTATATTCCTTCTCTATCAGCATCTGTTAAAAATTTATTATCAAGTCCCAACTCTGCCTTAGAGCACATCATACCACTTGATTCTACTCCTCTAATTTTACCTTTTTTTATTTCTCCATTAGGAAGTTTAGCCCCAACTAAAGCAACTATAACATAGATACCCTCTCTAGCATTAGGCGCACCACAAACAATTTGTAAAACTTCATTACCAACATCAACATTGCAAAGGTGCAGATGATCACTATCTGGATGATCAACACATTTAATGATTTTACCTACTACTAAGTTAGTACAATTAATAAGTGGTCCCGCATAATCATATTCATTACCTACTCTGGTCATATCTTCAGCAATATCTGATATTGATAACTTATCATCAATATCAATATAATCTTTAATAAACTTTCTCGATAATATCATTATTAATCATCCTTCCTATCAAATTGTTTTAAGAATCTTATATCATTTTGATATAAAAGTCTTATATCTGGTATTCCATATTTAAACATTGTAATACGATCCCATCCTGGACCAAAAGCAAATCCACCCCATACCTCTGGATCATAGCCATTATCACGTAAGACATTAGGATGAACCATACCAGCTGCAAAAACTTCAATCCAACCTGTTTCTTTGCACAAATTACATCCTTTACCATGACATTTAAAACAAGTAACATCTACTTCATAAGATGGTTCCGTAAATGGGAAATAACTTGGCCTAAATCTAATATCTAAATCATCGCCTAACATTGTACGTGCAAATATTTCCAGAGTTCCTTTTAAATCAGCCAAAGATACATTGTTTTCTTTTTTATCAACAACTAATCCTTCTATTTGACCAAATTGTGGAGCATGTGAAGCATCATCATCTCTTCTATAAGTTTTTCCTGGCACAATTATTCTAATTGGTTCAGGTTCTTTTTTACTTTCCATATAACGAGCTTGAACAGCAGATGTCTGTGTCCTAAGTAATTTTTCATTCGTTATATAAAAACTATCTTGCATATCACGAGCTGGATGATTCTTAGGTAAATTTAATCTTTCAAAACAATATTCATCCGACTCTAACTCAGGTCCATCAACAACATCATATCCCATAGATACAAATAAATCTTCAATCTTCTCAATAGTCATAGTCATTGGATGTTTGGTACCACGTCTAATCCTTTTACTTGGAAGTGTTATATCTATACGTTCACTTTCCAATTTTTCTTTTAAAATACGATCATTTATTTCCATTTCTTTTTCCTGATATTTACTATTAAATTCAGTCTTAATTTTATTTAAACTCATTCCATAAGCTTTCTTATCAGTAGCTTCTTTAATACCACTTTGTAATTCAGTAATAATACCTTTTTTACCAGTATATTCTACCTTTAAAGCATATAACTCATTTAAACCTTCAACATTTTTCATTTTCTCATTAATATCATTAATAATACTATTAATTTTTACATCTTCCATAATCTTTCCTCCTATCAAAAAAAATATTATGATATAGGGACGAATTATCGCGGTACCACCCTACTTCATAATATTTATTATGCACTTAAGACTATAACGCGTCACCGTTATAAATTTTAAATATAACACTAGAAAGTGAATTCATAAAATATTATTATTAGTTCCCACCAACCACTAACTCTCTTCAAATAATTAATTTTACTACTACTCTTTCGTCATCGCTTTCTTACATTTTAGCACAATTCTTATTATTTTTCAAACATTTTTAATACGAATTTTTTTCTAATTCTATATAGGCGTTCTGATACAAATGAAGAATTAAAATATAATGAATATAATTCATCGCACATTAACTCATATTCATCCCTATTTATATATCCTTCTTTCAATCTATATGTATACTCTTCTAATTCATTATTATAACGTTTAATTAACAAATCTGCTATATCATCTATATCTATACCAAATTTAAATTTGATTATATTATCATTACATAGTAAATATGGATTACAATATATTTGAAATAAAACAGTACTTTTAAAACTATTAGGATTATAAGCATTAGATACCTCTTCCCATGTCATACTATTTAACTCTTTTATATCTTCATTGGTTATTAATCCACTTGAAATCATTTTTAATATTCGATATTTAATATTTTCTAGTTGCGTTTTACTCATATTATCTGCCTCTTGAATAAATATTTTAGCACATTTATCACTTGAATACAAAAAAAATTACCAATTATCTTGGTAACTTTTTCCAAACACCTAATTTCTTTACCTTAGGTTTACCTTGAATAGCTGGACGAAATTGTTCTTCTGTTTGATTACTAAGTTGTATTTTAAGTAATTCTCTTCTTAAAAAACGATACACTTCTAATCTTTTTTTCATTTTATAACCCCCTTTAATATATTTATTAATTAATCTTATAATCTGGAACTAGATTAACACGATATGGCATACATCTAACAACTAAAATAACAGCTTCAAATGACTTTAATCTTCTTAGTTCATCAACTGTAATTAGCTTATTATCTTTATCTATATTACCACAATAATCACTAATTTGTTTTAATGTATCAATATCATTACTAATTAAATAAATTAAGTTAGAAAAGCATAATTTCATCATTTCAAAAGTTTCTTTACCATACAGATTAATTAAATTAGTAAAATTTTTAACAGTTACTGTATAATTTACACCAATACTACGAGCATAATTTAGTATCTTAATTATATTTTTCATAGGAATAAGCAAATCAAAATCATCAATAATCATATTAATAAATTGTTTACTATCACTGTTGCACTCTTTAATACTATATGCTTGGCTAAATACTAGTGGGACTAAATGATCACTATAATTACTAGTACCACTTATAACAAAGATAACTTGTTTTTTATTTACAATATTCATCATATCGAAATTACTTTTTTCTAGCATGTCTTTTAAATTATCACCAACAATATATTTCCTAATTTTTTGGTGAAATACTGATAATATACTGCCGTATGTTTCTGGTGGAGCTTGTAGAGTAGATACTAAATAAGCATAAATATTAGATTTTTTGTCTAGTTTACCTAAAAATTCTTTACGATTTTCATTAATTTCATTTGATAAATTATAAACACCACTTATATTAATATTAGATATATCTCCTTGTTCAAACAAATACAAAGTAAGACCAGTAAAATAATCAATAGCAGTATTCTCCCAAAATGGATCTCCATTAATTTTACCTTCATTTAATAAATAATAACCAACTTCCTCAACCATTTTTAAAGCTTTATCATTATTATCCTTGTATAGTTTATATGGAACATCTAATGGATTAAAACTATTACCTGAACTAGGATTTTGATAATTGATACTAATCACACTATATCCATTACTTTCAAATAAATCCTTTGTAGTTTTGAATAAATCACCTTTTACATCATTAATAATAATTGAATGTCTGTCTTTAATAGAATTTTTAATTAAAGGTAAAATAGTAACTTGTGTTTTACCACTTCCCTCACTTCCAATAACCAAATTATGATAAGTATGATCTAAACAATAGATATCTTTATTATCATATATCACTGGTATACCTGAACCATTTAAAGTACAGTTTTCTTTTATCTCAGCTTCTTCAGCCCATCTTGAATAATACATATTATTCCTCCCTTCACTTAACATTATACACATATAATTTTGATTAATTTAAACAATTGTGGTATAATTTAATTGGTGAGAAAATGTATTCAAATGATACTGTATGTGATATAATTAAATACATAGATAAAAACATTAATAAAAAAATAACAATTGATAATTTAGTAAATGAATTTCATTTCAATAGATACTATATAATGAAATTATTTAAAAAAGAACTAAATATATCAATCATTAATTATATTAATTATAAAAGAATATTTAATAGTTTAAAGCAGTTACAGATAACTAAAGATTCCATATTAAAAATTGCCTTAGATAATGGGTTTTATTCACAAGAATACTATAGTGAAATGTTTCATAAATTAGTAGGAATTAGCCCAGTTAAATACAAAACATTTTTAAAGTATAAACAAAATCTATCAAATAAAAAAGTTAATAAGATATTAAATAACATTATCTACTTAAATGAAATAAATACTCAAGCAGAAACATATTTAAGTAAAAGAAAATCTATTAATGGTCCGAAAACATTATCTATTTTTAAATAAGATATATATATTAATATTTTTTATAAAAAACACTACTTATCTAGGTAGTGTTTTGTGATGTATTTATTTAATTGATATGTCAATTCTGATATTTTATTAAATTTAGATTGTGTTAAAGCATTAACTATGTCTTCTCTTGTCATATTCGCTAGCATACGATTAGAATAGTCTTTATATCCTATTTCTTCACCTATCCAATCATCAACGTTATAACCACTTGCTATATCGGTACTAGGAAATTCTATTTCCAAAGTCATAAATCCTTCAAGATAACCATGATATAAATCTATTTCTGCTTCTAGACCATTATCTAATGATACAAATACTCTTGTTTTAGGGATAACACTATTTATTCTCTGTTCTTTTAGTATTTTATATTCTTCTTCTTTTATTTGATATTCATATTCATCTTTGCTAACTATTAATTCATGGTCATATTTATTATGAACTTTTAGAGTATAAATATATTCTCTTTTATTATCCGGATATAAATAATCAATTTTTCTAATTCTAATTGATGATTTAACATCTTTATATATATGCATTTGTTCTATATCTATAATCTTATCAATAATTAAATTTTCTGGTATGTATTTTACTAAAAATTTTCTTTCAATTTCTTTACTCATAATTCTCACCTATACTTATCTAATTCTAAACCTAAAATAGTTTTATCTCCATGTCCAGGATATATAATAATATCATGGTCATATTTACTTATCTTTTTCAAACTATTAATCATTTGATAAATATCTCCATCATTTAAATCAGTTCTACCTATACCATCTTTAAAGATAAAATCTCCGACAAACATAATTTTTTCATCTTTAAAATAAATAGATATACAATCTTCTTTATGTCCAGGTGTATATATTACTTCAAAAGTAAATGGTCCGATAACATTTATTCCTTCCGTTAAATTATTAATATCATATACTTTATCAAAATATTTTAATGCGCCAATATGATCAAAATGATAATGTGTTATTATACAACCGATAACCTCTCTATTTTTAATAACACCTTTTATTTTATCTATTTCATCTCCTGGATCGATAACTAATACTTTATTATCAATACTCAAAATATAGCAATTAGTTTCTAAATATCCAACCTTAACTATTTCTATTCGCAATTAAATATCTCCTTTATTATTATATCTTTTATATTATCAGGTAGTGGCATCGCACAAGCTTTAGGATGACCTCCACCACCAAATTTCTCAGCAAATTTATTTATTTCAATATCTTTGATTCCTCTAAAACTAATATGTCTATTCATATTAATAATAGCTATAAAATCTACCTTACTTTGATATAACTTAGCTAAATAATTACCAAGTGAACTACGATATAGTTCAGCAAATACTATTCCAATATTATAATTATCTACCTTTTTTATAATTACTTTATCTTTTAATGACTCTAAATATAATTGTTTATTACGATTTAAAATTGTAATTATTTTCAATTCTGATTTATCAAAATAAAAGTTTTTTTGATTAATTAGTTTTTCAGTAAATGTATCAATGAATTCTTCATTTCCATAAAAACCTAACAAATTATTTACATTATCAGCATCATTTTTTAGTTCAGTAAATTGCCAAGTATCACATTCTCGAACAAGTTCTACATATGTAATCACACAATCGCTTTTTAATATAGAATCATCATAATTATTTACCAAATACTTATAAAACAAAGTAGTACCACATTCCATAAAACCATTAATATCTTCTTTTACAATTGCAAATTCATATTCATTTAACCAATCAGCTGATGCATGATGATCAAATAATTTAAATTTATCTTTGTATTTACTATTAATTATTTTATTAGCAATTTCTTTATTCACACTTAAATCAGTAATATAAATATCTTCATATTTATCAAAATAATTAGTATCTATTCTTTCATTAATAAAATCATTTATTTGCCCAATATCAAATAGTTCATATTCAAAATCTATTTTTAATATATTTAAAAGTATCACTGGACTAATTCCATCTAAATCAGCTATATGACTAATTAATAGTTTCATAATTTTTCCCCTTTCATAATCTGCATTACTGGTTTATAAGTTTTTCTATATCCATCAATTAATCCATATTTATTTAAAGCATCATAGTGTTTTCTAGTAGGATAACCTTTATGTCCTTTAAATCCATACATTGGATATTTTTTATCTAACTCAATCATTAAATGATCACGATATACTTTAGCTATTACAGATGCAGCTGAAATACTAATACTTTTTAAATCCCCTTTAATAATTGATATACTAGGAATATCTATATCTATAGGCATTGCATCTATTAATAAATATTCTAAATCTATTTTTTTCTTTACCTCATTAATAGCTCGTATCATTGCTTGTCTACTGGCTTCATAGATATTCATTTCATCTATTTCTTCTGGACTACATTTGCCTATTCCATAAGCAAGACAATGATTTATTATATATTCATAATACTCTTCTCTTTTTTTCTCGCTAATTTTTTTAGAATCAGTTAAGCCATCTAATTTAAAATCAGAAGGAAGAACACAACAAGCAGCTACAACTGGTCCGATTAAAGGACCACGCCCTACTTCATCTACCCCACCAATATATTTTATGCCTTGATTATATAATTCTTTTTCATATTTCCAATTATCAATTTTATTTATTTCTTCTTTAGTCATTTTTACTCCTTATAAATATAAAACGATCTAATCCTTGTAAATCTTTTTTAATAATTACCTCTATATGATCTAAATATTTTAAAGCAAATTCTTTTATCTTTTCCGCTTGCGTTTGTCCTATTTCAAAAGATATTAAAAACTTATCTTTTAAATAGTTATAACAATTCTTTAATATTTCTTCATAATAATATAAACCATCATTTTCTGCATATAAAGCTAAAGAAGGTTCATTATCTTTAACAACATCCATAATTTTTTCGTTATATGCGATATATGGTGGATTAGAAATTATAATATCATACTTTTTATTTAAAGGTTTTAACATATCGCCTTGATAAAAATCAATCGATACATCATTAATCTTTGCATTATCTAAAGCAACTTCTAAAGCTTTACTTGAAATATCAACCGCACTCATATTACAATCTAATTTCTTTTTTAAAGTAATAGCTATACAACCACTACCACATCCTAAATCAACAATATCTATCTTTTCATCAAACATTTTATAAGCATAATTTATCGTATATTCAACTAATTGTTCAGTTTCAAATCGAGGTATTAAAACATTTTCATTAACTTTAAAAACATATCCATAAAAATCTACTTCACCAACAATATATTGAACAGGCATACCTTTATTATATAATTTAATTGCATCATTAATATTACCTTTATAATACTTTTTTAAATATTCAATATCTGTCATAATTACCTCTTTAAATTATCCAACAATTCATAATTAGATAATTTTCTATATTTATCTTCTGTAATATAAGTATTAATTAATACTTTTTCTTTACCTTCTTTTTGTTTATAATGCTTAGTATTAATAATAACAATTTTTAAATTATTATCTTTAGCTATTTGAAGCATTTCTTCAGTTGCAACGTCGTAGCACACCATCAAATCAGGTTTAATCTGTGGATCTAATTTATAAAATATTTCATTATGACCACCAGTTTCTTTCATTAAATCTTTTGGTTCCAAAACCCTTTGAATTTTATCTGTTCCATATGTATAACTACTATATGAATCAGCTGGATATAAATGAATAATATGATCTATTTTTAGTTTTGAAAATCCATATATAAATTTTCGATGTTTCTTGTCATAGCACGACGTATTATCATGACTAATTAAACTTAAAGAAACCACTTTAGCTTTATTATCCCAAACATAACTATTTGATGAATGAATACACAAATAAAAATCTTCACCATTCAAATATGTTATTTTTTCATCTAAATTTAACAAGTGCTGATTAATACTATGATATGCTATATTACGCGCTATACGAAAATCATAGTAAAATAATGATCTGCAATCTAAATCTTTATACTTATTGAACAAATTTATTATATCAATAATATCTAAACTATTAAACTCCAGTATTTGCTTATATAAATCAAGATTATGAGGTTTATAATCCGGATTACTTTTCATATAATTCATAATCTCTTTTAAATTTATCAAAAAATTATAGGGAATATCATCAAATAAATAGTAAATAATCATATCTAACAAATCATTTTTAGAATAATATCTTAAATAATCTTTAATTTTATCAGACTCATTATTTAGCATAAGTTTTGAAATGACACAAGCTCTAGAATACTTAAGCATTATATGAATAGTCATATAATTATATTTATCATATTCTTGATAAGTATCAATAATACCATCTTGTATACTATTTAATTTATGCTCAATATCTTTCTTTGTATATTTCATAATTAGCCCCTCCATAAAACAAAAATTAAAAGGTTATTCTCCTCTTAATTTTCTATTTTGATCTTCTGTAATTAAAGCTTCGATGATTTCATCTAAATTACCTTCCATTACACGATCTAACTGTTTGAGCGTAAAACCGATACGATGGTCAGTAACTCTATTTTGTGGATAATTATAAGTACGAATTTTTTCACTACGATCTCCAGTACCAATTTTACTACGGCGTTCTACTCCTTCTTTTTCTTCTTTTTCACGAAGTTTTAAATCGTATAATCTTGTTTGTAATATTTTAATAGCTTTTTCTTTGTTTTTAATCTGCGATCTTTCAGTTTGAGAATAAACAACTATTCCAGTTGGTAAATGCGTTAGGCGAACTGCACTATCAGTTGTATTAACACCTTGCCCACCATTACCTGATGCTCGTGTTATATCAATTCTAACCTCACTCATATCAAGCTCATAATCAAATTCTTCAGCCTCTGGCATAACAAGTACGGTAGCTGTTGATGTATGTACACGACCTTGAGTTTCAGTTACTGGTACACGTTGAACTCTATGTGCACCACTTTCATACTTAAGTTTAGAATAAACACTATTCCCTTTTAAACTAAATATAACTAATGGATATCCACCAGAATCATTGTGTTCTTCTTCAATAACCTCAATATTCCATCCTTGCTTTTCTGCATATTTTGAGTACATACGATATAAATCTCCAGCAAATATATTAGCTTCATCACCACCAGCAGCCCCACGAATTTCAACAATAACATTTTTCTCATCGTTAGGATCTTTAGGTAATAAAAGAATTTCAATATCACTTTCTAACTTGCTTTTTTTCTCTTTTAAACTTTCTAACTCTTCACGAGCAAATTCAGCCATATCTGGATCTTTAACCATCTCAGAAGCTGCCTCTATATCATTAACAACTCCTTTATATGTTTGATATGCTTCATATGCATCTTTAAGTGATGCTTGTTCTTTAGTTAATTCTAAAGTCTTTTTAATATCACTAATAATCTCTGGTTTCATCAGTTCATTAGTTAATTCTTCATAACGTACTTCAATATTTTGTAATCTTTCGATCATGAAGTCACCTCTCGAACAATATAAATTATACTATAATTATATTTAATTATCAATAGAAAAAGTAGACCAAAGTCTACTTTATAGCTGATTTATAGATGTTTATAACTGGGCGAACAAAGGCCAAAGGTCTTACTTCATACGTTACAACGTGACTCAGATTACCATCATTTTTAATAATCCAAACTTGATTATTTGTATATGAAGTCATTGTCCAATATGAAAACTTCATATCATTATAAGAAGATTTCCAATTATAATTTATAATTTTTTGATACTCATCATTTGTAATTAATCTTGCCTTGTAGTTATTTACTTCTTTCAAATCATTTAATCCAAAATTTTTAGAATACCATAAATTAACAATATCTTTAATATCCGATTCATTATAATCTGATTTACACAATATATCAGCACTACCACTATGGTCAGATGACCAACAACCATCTCCTGCATAATAAGATATATAAGCATATCCATTATAATTTAACGCTCCCTGTTCATTCCCCCAATATCCTATATGTTTTGCATGTTCTGAATTATATGAACTAACTTCATCATAAGTTAAAGGTTCTGCTTTGAGCGCTACCACATAATCTTGTTTACTATCACTATTAGCTATTACCCAGTAAGCTTCACCATTAGTTTTATCATATATTTGATCATTTATCTTATATTCTTTATACTTAGTTTCTTCCTTCTCCACAATTTTACCATTAACATAATCATATTTTTTAGATTCATCTTTATTATCTTCAACGTAACAATTCGTTAGCGTAATACCATTGTCAGTCACATTTATTTTTTCATCGCATAATACTTTTTTACCCGATAATTTTATAGGAACTATTTTATCCAATTCTGAAATAGTATTTGGAACACTATTTCCTCTATTCATTTTTGCTTCAACATATGCACTTTCAACTGCTTTTCCATAATTTTCAATGCTTCTTTTCTGAGCATTTTTTCTAGAATCACTTATTATATTAATAGTAATTGGTACTGCTATTAAAGCTAATATTGCAAGTATTACTATTACTGCTAATAATTCTATTAGCGTAAAACCTTTTTTATTGTTCATATAATCACCCACTATGTTAATCATATCACATTATTATTATGTTGATAATACTTTTACTTGATTTTTTTGATTACTTTACACTCAAAATGTAAAATAGACCCAAAGGCCTATTTATCTAATACAATTATATTTTCATTATTATATGCAAGTCCCATATCTTGTAAAACACTATCTAAGTTTTCATAAGAAGTAAGTTCATTTACTTGCATTGCTAAAGAATCATTTTTATTTTGTTGATTATCTATTTTCTGCGACATTTGTTCTATTTCCATTTTCATATTACTTGTAGTTGCACCTGCAAAAACTTGAACACCAAAAGAACAGATAAATGCTAATATCCCTAAGGTATATAATAATTTTTCTCCATGTGTTAATCTCTTTTTATTCTTTTTTGTTCTTTTCATTTTATCTTATCCTTTCAATAACCCTTAGTTTCGCACTTCTCGCACGATTATTACTATTTATTTCATCTTTAGTTGGTTTAATTGTTTTAATAACTTTATATTTAGGTTGATATTCTTCAGGAACAACTGGTAAATTTTTTAATTCATTAGGAAGATCACTTACTTTCTTAAAAATCTCTTTACAGATTTTATCTTCTAATGAATGAAATGTAATTACACATATTCTTCCGTTAATATTCAATAATTCTAAAGCATCTTTTAAACTTTTCTTAAATACATTTAATTCATCATTTACTTCAATACGAATAGCTTGAAATGTCTTGCGTGCTGGATGTTTATCTCTTTTATATTTTTCTGGAACAGCATTTTTAATAACTTCAACTAATTCTAAAGTTGTATTAATTGGCCTATTATTAACTATTTCTTTAGCTATTGATTTGGCATACTTTTCTTCACCATACTTAAATAAAATATCAGTTAAATCTTCTTCTGTATAACTATTAACTACTTCATAAGCTGATAAATCTTGATTTTGATTCATTCGCATATCAAGTTTAGCATCTGCATGAAAACTAAATCCTCGAGTATCGATGTCTAACTGTGGACTAGAAACTCCTAAATCATATAACACTCCATCAACTTTTACATTTCTTTTTTCTATTTCTTCTTTAATATTTACAAAATTAGAATTAATAATTTCAAAATTATTACCGATTTTACTTAATTTTTCATTACTATATTTAATAGCATTAGTGTCTTGGTCAAAGGCGAATAATTTACCCTTTTTAATTCTTTTTAATATTTCACTACTATGTCCACCATATCCTAAAGTACAATCAACAACAATTGAGTTATCGTGTAAATTAAGATATTCTAAACATTCATCTAATAATACACTTTTATGCATAATATCTCCTAGAAAGTAGCAAATAAATCGTCTGCAATATCTGATAAATTATCTTCATTTTCATTGATAAACCCTTCCCAACGTTCCTTACTCCAAACCTCAAGTCTTTCATCAACTCCAATGATAATACAATCGTGATCTAATTTTGCATATTCAACAAGTGGTCCTGGTATATTAATTCTTCCCTGTTTATCATATTCACAAGTAGTCGCACCTGACAAGAAAATTCTCATAAAGTGACGTCTATTTTTAGTATCTGGTAATTCTTTATATTTATTAATGATGTTTTTCCATTCTAAAGCAGGATATATAAATAAGCAACCATCAAGTCCTCTAGTAACAATAAATCCTTCTCCAAGACTATCTCGAAGTTTAGAAGGAATAATCAATCTACCCTTACTATCAATGGTATGATTGTATTGTCCCATAAACATAAATACCACCACTTTTCCCCACTATTAACCACTCGGTACCACTATTATATCTTTTTTTACTGATTTTGTAAATACTTTTTCACAAAAAAAATACACTTTTTTATTAAAAAGTGTAAAGAAAAACATAGAGTAATCTATGTTGCCTTTTGTTTATCGTATTCTTTTTTTATCCACAGCATTATTAAATTAACTAAATAGTCTTTTTCCTCATCTGTTAATCTTCGTCCTTTTGGAATATGATGCCATTTTTCTAAACAATTCCTGCAGCAGCACCCACATGCATGCATTGCAATAAATACTGGATGATTTTTCATTGGCGTTTGTCTTCCATCATTTAAAGGATTGGCAGATCCTATTTTAGTATTAATTAAATCTTTAGCATGTCTATTTATAGTATCAAATCCTTTATTATCAATATATTTAATCATATATTTACGTAGCTGAAAACTACTTCTAAATTTAGATTTTGATAATTTTGTTAATATTACATCATAATTCATAATAACTCCTTATAATAATTCTTCTTTTGTAATAATAAATACTTTATCCGCGACATAAAAAGCATAAAAAACTTGATCTAATTCTAGTTTTCTCTTTTTTAAAATATTAATGATCCATTCATAATCTTTATCAATTTCTTTTAAAACTGTTTGATCAATTACTCCGTCCAATATAATTGGCAATGGATAATCTGAATCATCTTGAAAGACTGATAAATTACCATTATTCTCTAAAACGGCATATTTAACTTTATCAATACTTTTCACACCTTGCAATCTTAATTGACTAATTAAATCATCTAAACTATAACGTAGTTTAGACATTTCTGTAAAATTTAATTTTCCATTTTTTATTATAACTACTGGTTTACCATCTATAATATATCTTATTTTTTCATTTTTCAAAGTAATAAAACTAATAAATATTTGAACCCCAACTAATACCATAATAGGAACTACTGACATCATTATAGCATTTTTTTCTCCTTCAATAGCAAGTGCGACTAATTCTGCAATTAATATAGATACAATTAAGTCAATAATGCTTAATTGTCCTACTTCCTTTTTTCCCATTAATCGGTAAGCTAATATAATAAAAAAATACATAAATAGAGTTCTTAATATTATTCCTATAATCATATAATCACCTATTTTATAATGTTTAATTAATATTTTTTTATACATTAGAATAATATTTTATAGGTGATTAAATGAACTATTTAAAATTATTTGGGAAAGCTATTTTAAAAGGATTAATATTGATAGTTATTGGATTACTATTTATAACTTTATTAAGCTATTTCAATATTCTAAATGACAAAATATCTAATATACTTATTATTGCTTTAGTTATTATATCATATATCATCAGTGGTTATCATTTAGGAAAAAAAAGTTCGAAAAAAGGATTAACAGAAGGAATAAAAATTGGTAGTGTTTTAATAATACTATATATTATTATAAGTTTAATACTTAAATATAACTATCAATTATTTAATATTATCTATTATATAATTTTACTAATTTCTTCTATATTTGGTAGTATATTAGGTAAAAACAAAAAGAAAAACTAATTTCTTTTTGCTTTTTTATGATTAGATTTTTGTTTATCTTTATTATTCTTTTTTCGAATAATAATTTCATATATAACTAGTGTGGATATAGATAAAATAGTAATAACTGTACCAATTTCTATATGATGTGGATAATATACCATCTTAATCTTATGATGACCTTTTTTTAATCTAATACCAACAAATTCATGAGCAATTTTTTCATATCCAACTTTTTTACCATCAACATAAACATTCCATCCTTTTTCATATGGTATTGATGTAAATAAAACGGAATCTTCATCAGCATAAATTGAACCAGTCATTTTGTTCCCTTTTACAACGACATTTTTAAGTTGATTTTTCTTCATAAGTTCTATATCTTTTTTAAAGACATCCATATCGAAACTATAAATAGTTAAAACATCTCTGACATTTGGATATTCTTTTTCACCAACTCTAACATCTATAATTGAATTTGAGTATTTATTTTCTATTTTAATATTACCTACATCTTCACTATTTGAACTAAATACATATTTATCATTAATATAAATTGTATCATATATAGTCCAATTGATTGAAGTATCATAATCAAATGCTAAATAGAAATATTTTTCATTATTACTTATTTTAAATTTGTAATTACCATTACCCAAATACTTTTTATCATATTTAATTAAAACATCTTCATCATTACCACTCAAAGTTTTCATAAGTCTATTCATTGAATCAATACTATCTTGTGTTTTAATCGATTTAAATATTTCTTTATAATTATTTGGAATTGTATATCCTAAGCTTAGTGCATAAGGATTTTCATAAACATATCTATATGTAGTAACATTTTTTTTCTTTACAGAATCATATTGTTTAATAGGAATTTTATCATATATTTTATAATAAGTATCTTTTAATTCCTCATATGTTTTGATATATTTAACACCAAATATAGCATCAAAAATAGGAGTTTTATTTAAATCATACATAATAGTTGTATATGTAACACTACCACCATTTTCCTTCCAAAAACGATATAAATCACCTGTATTTGTTGATAATGAAGATGTAATAGCATGATTATTACAAACCCAAGAATCTAGAAAACTAAATCGATAACTACCATCTATTCTATAAAATCCTGTATCGTTTTTATATTTATTTATTCTATCACAAGCTACATTATAATAATCTCGATACCCATCAAACATATGAATATCATCATTCGAAATAAAACATAACTTAAAATTAACAAACAATTCAATTACGACAACAACAAATAAAATAATTTTTAATAATTTTTTGCGTTTTTCTTTTAAATACATCATCAAAAATAAAATGATAAGATATACTAAAACAAAAACAGAACTAATAATAATATCACTTAATTCCATAAATTCTAGATATTGTGCTGCTACTTTAGCACTTAATAATCCATATAAAAATATATAGATTATGAAATATCTGATTTTTGTTTTATCAAGTTTAATAAAGCAACGAGCAGCTAAATAAATCATAAAGAAACTGAAAAGATAAGAGTAACGACATATATAACCATTTGGGAATGATCCTGCTTGCCAAAATAAATTAAGATGTGGAATTAGAATACTAAATATAAAAAACAATATTATTAATCCACTGAATATTTTTTCTTTAATTTTAATATTCTTATTACAAAAATAAAAATAATTTAAAACAAACGTTAACATTCCACAATATAAATTAGCTCTTACTCTACTAAGAACTGATGAAGTATTATGAGAACCCATATAAAATTTACATAAAATCTTAGTAAATATTTCTTTAGGCCAATATTTATAATGAATAATTAATGAACTTTTATCAGTAGAAAATCTCATTATTTCAGATAAATTAAGAACAGATGGAAGTAAAAAAAACATTGAAATTCCACCAGCTAATAATGATGATAAAATAAATCTACCAATAATTCCACTATATTGTTTAAATTCTTTTATTTTATAATTTGTAATTAATTGATATCCAAAATAAATAACACAAAATATGCAAAGCATATATGCAATATAGAAATTCGATATAATAGCAATACTTAAACTAATTGTATATAGTAAAATACTTTTTTCTTTGAATAATTTATCTATCCCTAGTATAACTAATGGCGCTAAAGCGATAACATCCATCCACATATTATTAAAATAATAATTAACATTATATGCCATTAATGAATATGTAATAGCAAATATAATATTGCTTCTTCTAAATTCAAACTTTTTATTTAAAAATATTAGCATAAAGAAACTAGCTAACCCCAATTTTATCATCAGTATAATAAAAGTCATAGCAGGAACATCAATTTTTGCACAAAACAAATACATAAAATTCAAAGGACTAGCTGCATAATAACCAACAGTACTAGCCATATTTCCACCTAAACTTTTACCAAACGAGTAAAAGATTGAATCATTACCTCGTAAAACATCCCAAATATAGGCATATATAGAATTATATTGGCTTGCCATATCAGCCATCAAAAAATTCTGACCATGCCTTATATAATGACCCTTTATTATTTCCATACTAAAAATATGTGTTAAAATAATTACAATAGGAATTATAAATGCTAATCCATACAATACATTTTTTTTAATATTTTTATTCTTCTTTTTTATTTCTTTTTTCATAGTTACCTCCATTTTTTATTTCATAAGCAATTAATATAATTATACTTATACTACTTATTATACCACCAGTAAACAACCAAGGTGGATAAAAAACCATTTTTATTTTATGATATCCTTTTTTTAATCTAATACCAATAAAGCAATCTGCAATTTCCTCATAATCTGTTTGCTTACCGTCCACATAAACCTTCCAACCTTTTTCATATGGTATTGATGTAAACAAAACTGAATTCTTTTTAACATTAATTTCCCCTAAAACTTTATTTTTATATATTTTTACTTTTTTTAAACTATGCTTTTTTATATTTTTTATATTTTTTTTAAAGACATCTTCATTCATATAGTAAATATTTAAACTGTTTGCAAGACTATGAGCATCATAATTATTAACTACTTTAACTGTTATATTATTATTTGCATAATTATTCTTTATTTTGATAGCAGTTAAATTATCACTTGTTAAATTAGTTAAATACTCCCCATTTACATATATTTTAGCAATAGGCGTATCTTTATATAAAAAATTTTTAGTATGATATTTAAAGTTTAAATATAAATACTTTTCAGAATTATTAATATCAAATATATAATTACTTCTATTTACATCATTCAATCTATATATTACAGGGTATTTAAGTAAAACATCTTCATCATTACCACTTAATGTTTTCATAAGTCTATTTATTGAATCAATGCTATCATTTACTTTTTCTTTTTTATATATTCTATTATTATCTTCAGGTATTAAGTAACCTAAACTTAAAGAATAAGGATTATTATAAAGATAATATCTCCCTTGTTTACTTTTATGATCTTTATCAAATAAATATAATATTTGCCCAGTATTTTTATAATAAGAATTCTTCCATTGCTCTTTCCCTACAACATATTTGACACCCAAAATAGAATCTATAATTGGTAATTTATTAAAATCATACCAAATATCTAAAAATGTAACATGTCCACCATTATTTTTTAAAAACTTAGGTGTTTTTTTAGTATTTGTTGATAATGATAAGAATATATTTTTATTATTACATATCATTGCGTCCAAATTACTATATTGATATTCACTAGCCATTCTATAAAAATCTTTATCCAAATTATTTACTTTAGTACAATAATCATTATAGAAATCAGCATAATTACCATTCGATTTCCATTCTCTTCTAGAAACTAAACACATATAATAATTAAACAATAATTCAATACACGTAAATACTATAATCAAAAATAATAACTCTTTTTTACAATTTATAATTAAATACAACAATACTAAATATAATAATATGAAATTAGAACTAAGAATAATACTTAAAATCGACACTGTTTTGGTATTGTTAATATCCATTTGGCTTATAATTGTTATTAATGTAATAACTACATAAAAAAATATAAATACAATATATTGTTTTAATTTTATACATTTTAAATTATAAAAAGATTTAGTAGATAAATATATAACAAAAAATATTAGTAAAAAGGAATATCGCATCATGTAGCCATTTGGAATTGTTCCACCATGCCAGAAAAAACTTAAAATAGGTATACATGCACTCAATACTAAAAATAATATAATAAGCGCACTAAAAATTCGTTCTCTTATTCTAATACTTTTATTACAAAAGTAAAAAAAGATTAGAATAATTATCAACATACCAGAATAAACACTAGGAAACATTTCCATAATTAATTCACGATTATAGGAACCAATATACATTCTTCCAAAAAATTTATACGGTACTAATTTAATAATACTAAAAAGATTTAAAAATAGACTTGATTTATTAATTGGTTCTCTATAGATTTCTTCTAAATTATAAATTACAGGTAAAAGCAACCAACAAGAAATACCAAATGCCAATAACGAACTTAAAATAAATTTTTTTAATAGTTTCAACTTATTATTAATATCAGTCTCAAACCATAACGCATATACAAAATAAATAACACAAAAAATGCATAACATATATGCTGTATAAAAATTTGATATTATAGCTAAAGATAAACTTATTACATATAATTTAATACTTTTACCTTCAATCATTTTATTTATACCTAATATTACTAATGGTGTTAAAGCAACAACGTCTAACCACATAGTATGAAAATAATAATTAACTGTATAAGCAGATAAGGCATACATAGTTGAAAACATTATATTCATACTTTTTCGACCAAATTTGTAATTTAAAAAGATATTCATAAATAAACCAATCAATCCTGTTTTGATCAAATAAATTATAAATGTCATTAATGGAATATCTGTTTTTGATCCTAGTAAATACAATATATTTAATGGACTAGCTGCATAATAACCAATAGTACTAGCCATATTTCCACCTAAACCATTATTAAATGTATAAAAAAGAGAAACATTACCCCGAAAAGCATCCCAAACATGCGAAAAAACGCTAACATACTGTCTCGTCATATCAGCAATCAAAAAGTTTTCACCACGATTAAAATAATTCCCTTGTGTAAATTGTTTTATTATAAGAACTAATACAATTATAAAAATAGGTATGAAAAAAGCTAATAATTTATATATATTATTTTTATTAAATAATTTTTGTTTAAACCATTGTATTAACATCATACCACCTATGATAATTGTACTACAGATTAATAGTTTTGTAAACATCTTTCAAAAGAAAAGCACCTTAAAGGTGTCTACAATTTAACATATTTATTACATCTATTTCCCCAAGCATCAATCATTTTATTGTTTTTAAATATACGTAATACTTCACAATTATTACTACATCCTCGACACTCAAATGGTTTAGTTTCAAACTTAATATGGTTTATATCTAACGAATAAACTTTACCTGTTTGGTACTTTTTAGCAAGTATTGCAATCCCAATCGCTCCCATTAAATGACTGTTTTTATCTACTATTATATCTTCTTTTAATATTTCTTTAAAGTATTTAACAACTCCTTCATTTTTACTAACTCCTCCTTGGAAAACAATTGGCCCAGTAATTTTTTTGCCTTTTCCAACATTATTTAAATAATTTAATACCACACTACGACATAAACCTGCTACAATATCTTCTTTTTGATATCCAGACTGAGCTTTATGAATTAAATCTGATTCAGCAAACACTGTACAACGTGCAGCTATTTTAACAGGATTTTTACTTTTTAAAGCATATTTACTAAATTCCTGAATTTTAATACCTAATCTTTTAGCTTGACTAGATAAAAAAGATCCTGTCCCTGCCGCACACAAAGTATTCATAGCATAATCAGTAATAATACCATTATTAATCATGATTATTTTAGAATCTTGACCCCCTATTTCTAATATTGTTTTAACATTTGGATAGTAATTTAAAGTACCAATTGCATGAGCCGTTATTTCATTTTTAACTATATTAGCATCTAATAATAAACCAATTAATTTTCTCGCACTACCAGTAGTACCAATACCCTTTATTTGATAATTAGATGGCATTTTCTTTTTCAATTCATTAACTAGTTTATTAACTGCCTTAACAGGATTTCCTTCTGTCCATATGTACAAAGAGGCAATCACATTATGATTACTATCAATAACAACTCCTTTAGTTGAAATAGAACCTATATCTACTCCTAAATAACAATCATTCATTTTCTCTCCTCATTTCAATCATATCGTAAAAAGCTTCTAATCTAGTTTTAATTCCTACTTCTGATGTATTAGTATCAAAACTAAAGAAAATAATTGGGGTGTCATATTCTTTGGCCACTTTATTAATAATTGGCATAGCAG
>CACZQD010000037.1 GCA_902783215.1 uncultured Erysipelotrichaceae bacterium | reverse complement strand
CTTTTTCAACAACAGCATGCCTATTATCAATAATAGAAACTTCCCTATCATCCGTTAACTCTGGTCTTACATAATTATTTTCTTCAGAAACTTTAGCAAACGATTGTAAAACATCAATTTCACTAATAGTTTTTGCTACATCTTGTAATGTCGGAATAAACTTTTTAACTTCATCTCTTATCTTATTAAATAATTCATATTCCAAATCAATAATTCGCTCTTCAGCATTTAAAATTATTGCTTCTTTTTCTTTTAATACTGGACTAATATATCTTTCACAATTACTTAAAGTTTGTTTTCTTTCATAACCGTATTCATCCTTAACTAAATGAGTCATTCCTTTAGACACTTCAATATAATATCCAAATACTCGATTATATCCAACCTTTAAAGTACGAATACCTGTTCTTTCTTTTTCATCATTCTCAAACTTAGCAATAAAATCTTTACCACCACTACGAATACTTTTAAGCTCATCTAATTCATCAGAATATCCTTCCTTAATTAAATATCCTTCTTTAACCGATACAGGTGGATTTTCATAGATTGCTTTATCTAACAATTCATATAAATCAATTAAACAATCAATTTGTTTAAATCCAATTGAACGTAATATATTATTAATATCTGGTAAAACTTTTAAAGAAGTTTTTAATTGTAACATATCTCTCGCATTAGCATTACCAAAAGCAATACGACCACTTAATCTTTCTAAATCATAAACTTCATACAATAAACCCTGTAAATCTTCGTGTAAAATAAACTCATTTAATAAAGTTTCTACAATATTATAACGTTTATTAATCTCATCTTTATCAATTAAGGGGTTTTCAATATAAGTTTTAAGCAATCTAGAACCCATAGCTGTTTTAGTTTTATCAAGCAACCAAATCAAAGAATATTGACGTTGCTTCAATCTTAAAGTCTCTGTTAATTCTAAATTTCTTTTCGTATGAATATCCATCTTTAAATATTTATTAAACTCATTTATAATAGGTTTTTGCAAATGCGACAATTCAACCATTTTAGTGTCAGTTAAATAAGTAAGTAAATGTTTTAAAGAAGAAATATATTTATCATCACTTAAACCATCATATAACCTTTTATATGATTCTAAATCTTCAATCTCATCACTAATTGAAATAACAACCTTAAATTGATTTTTTAATGTACTAGTAACACCTTTATCTAACTTAGAAGTAACAATAACTTCTTTTAAATTTAAACTAACAATTTCACTAATTAAATTAACATTACTATGACTTAATTTAGATATATAAATAATACCCGTCGTAATATCTGTATAACAAATAATAAAACAATCATCAAATTCTAGTATGTTACCAATATAATTAAATTCATTTTCTTTTAAGTTTTGGCTATCAATAACTGTACCCTTACTAATAATTTGTGTAATACCACGTTCAACAATACCTTTTGCTTCTTTAGGATCTTCCAACTGTTCACATATTCCAACACGATATCCCTTATCAACTAATTTCTCAATATAAACATTAGCAGCATGATGAGGAACTCCACACATAGGAACACGCTCATCAAGTCCTGCATTTCTTCCAGTTAAAGTTAATTCTAAATCACGAGAAACTTTAACAGCATCTTCAAAAAAAACTTCATAAAAATCGCCTAATCGAAACATAATAATTAAATCTGGATGAGCATCTTTAATACTTAAATATTGTCTCATCATAGGAGTTATTTTTTTTCGATCTACATCACTCATTTTCATCAATATCACCAAAACTACTTTCCTTTAATTAATATTATATCATTAAATTAACAAAATTACATAAAAAAATTGCAGCTTATTATTGCTACAATTTTTTAATTTTATGACCTGATATTTTTGATATTTTATGAATAGTATCTTCATCTAAATTAATTGATTTATATAATAATGCATTAAATAACGTTTCATTATTATTTGTTTTTAATTGATGAATATTTCTTAATACTCTATTTTTACTTATGAGTTTATCATTTATCATATATGATACTTCATCATATTCATAGTCTAATAATGGTACTGTGTTTTGTAAATCAGACCCATTAATATCTATTCTACTACCTTCAATATCAATATCTGTATAATCACTTGTATAATCTATAATAAAACTATCTAGATCTTGATTTGATACATAAAAGTCTTTTCCTGTAGTAATTGATCCAATAAACGAATTATTATTATCAATTACTGGATATCCAATCATTTGAGCAACTATTAATCTTTTAATCATAATAAAGTTATTAGTTGTTAAATAGTTTGGATTATTTTTTATTTGATTATAATAGCCTAATTCAATAAAGTTATCTAATAGATCAAATACTTGATCATTTTCTAAAAATTCATAATTATATACATCTTTTAAAGGTATTTTATACTTATTAGTTATTAAATTTAATCTTTTAACTATTAAATCATTATCTATTAGTAATATATCAGAATTATATCTAGAAATATTACTTATATTGTATTCCATTAATACTTCTATATTTGCTTTAAAATTAACAAATTGTTCTTTATTTTCTATTAAGTGCGCATGTATGTTTAAAAAGTTTCTATCAATTATTTTATTATCTAATAAATGATTTATAAACTTAATATTATCTAATGATAAATTGCTTATAATTAATAAGAATAATTTATTATTTGGTTTTAAATAACTAAGTGATGATCTAGACATAAAAGATAATTTTTCTTCCAGATTATTTACTTTAGATAATTCCATTAAATAATTATCATCTAATTCATTTAAATTATAATTATATTTATTAAATTGTATTTCCATCAAAAGCTCTAAAGCAGATGGAATAGTATTATTTAATTCTTCATTCTGATTTTGTATTTCTGTGTTGAAGATAGTATTATGTTTTACAATATATAATAAATATTCATTTAATATATCTGGGTTATCTTCTTGTAAAAATTCTAAATCTTTTTTATCAATTTCAATATAACTATTTTTATGATATTCTAAATCATTTATTATTCTTTGATAATTACGTTTATTTTTATTTAATCTTTTAGTAACTTGTTTTACCTCTGTAGAAACCTTATCATAAAAATTAATAATTTTGGCATAATTTTCATCGATATTAATATCAGCTTTTTTCATTATTTTATTTAATGATTTTTTTAAAGCTCTACTGACTTCACCTTTTCTAACATAAATACTAGCAAAGTTTTGTAAATCTTCTAATAATTCATTATCTTTAGATTGTTTTACAATTTGACGAGCTTTTTCATAATCTAAAAATTGAAGAAATACTACCATATTTGGCAGTGTATAATATAAATCTTTGATAGCTTCTATTGGTTTTTGATCTTCTTTATCACTAAATATTTCTTTCATTAAGTACCTATTATTGGTATCATATGATTCTTGTGCCTTTTTTCTATCTTCTTCTGTTAAATCAAATTCATTATCTGGACCAAATTTATCATAAAAATAAATTACTTGTAAATCATAGAAATAGTAATAATAAAAATCTATATCAAAAGTTGATTCTAAATTAACTACTTCAAAAAACTCATGACAACGTTTCATTAAAGATTTAAGTTCATCATAATCTTGATATATATCATCAATTTCAGCAGCGATTAAGCATAATTCAAATATGGAATAATGCTGTGGTACAATTTCATCAAATGGTTTATTATTATTTTCTTTGACGTAATCAATAGCTTTAACATATTCTGGGTTTACTTCTGGATATTCAAAATTATCTAAATATTTATTCACCATATTTTTTAACTTTTGCACTTTTATCCCCCTTTTTTGTAGTTGACAATATATTCTTTATTTCACTATATATTTCTTCATTTTTATTCAAAAACTCTTTATCTTTTATTTGTTCATTAATAATATCTGAACTTGATAAATATGTACTATATCTTGTCTCTAGGTAATTTTTGTATTGATGAGAAGTTTGAAAGTCTTTATAAAAAGTAGCAAAAACTATATAAATATTTGAAGATAATCTTTTAAATGTTACTCTAATACTACCTTTTCTTACTTGATACATACCATTAATTGTATTATTATTATTTAATGGTTTAACTTTTTTAAATATTCCTTTTTTTAAACTTTCAAGCAAGTCTTTTACATCATCATATTGATTACTGTCAATATCTTTTTCTATATCATTTTTAACACACACATTACCACTTTGAGTAGTTAAAAATACTAATACATTATCTTCACGTTCAAATTTTATTTGTGGATTATTTAATTCTTCACGATATTTTTTAATTAAATTTATTTTGTTTTGATATATCTTTTTATCGTTTAGTAATTCTTCATCATTATCTTCTTTTAACATCATCTGAATAGTCATTAATTCACCATAATAGTAAACTAATATAGCATTTATTATATCTTGATAATTATCTGTTTGTTTATCTGGTAGATCTTTTATTAATTCTTCATATGTATTTATATCTTTTAATAATTCTAAATAAAAACTAATATCTATTTTTAAAGATTGATCTTCTAATACTTCTTCTTTTTTACTTGTTTTGACTGGTGTATAAATCTCCTGATCTAATTCAATTTTACTTGAAACATTTTGACGATTCTTTATCAGATTTTGTATTTTTTTGTTATCACTTTTCATTTGCTTATATAATCTATTATTATAGTTATAAATCGATACTAAAACATTATTTTTTTGACTTATAGTATATTCCGTTTCACCATCCAAATATTCATTTAATTTAGATATTATATCCTCAGTTATAAATTTATTATTATCCACACAATTAATTAATATATTTTCCACTATCTCATCCCCTCATTTGAGTTAGTATTTTAGCACTTTTTCGAAAAAAAAACAAATTAATGTTTTTTTAGATATTTAACTGCTTCATCAAATGTATCAACACCGATAATATCAAATTTATATTTGTTTTCTTTTTTGACTTTTAGTGCTTCTTTCAAGTTAGCATTCGGAACAATAAATAAATCTATATTCTTTTTAGATGCACCTTTTATTTTATATTTTACTCCATCTATTTCACCAACATTACCTTTTTGATCAATAGTACCTGTTCCTACAATTGTTTTTCCTTTTGTTATATCTTTCTTTGTTATGGAATTATAAATATTTAGCGCGGTCATTAAACCACCACTAGATCCATATTCATCTTTAGAATATTTATACTTGATAGTAGGATTCGTTTTATAATCATTTATCTCAGCCACACCAATTCCAATAATGGTTTTATTATTATATTTAATAAGTTTAGCCTGTTTATTCTTTTTTTGTTTTCCACTTATAACTTCAATATTAATTTTATCTCCTAATTTATAATTTTGAATAATTTTATTTAGCTTATTCATATTATCAATTTTAATATTATTGACTGATAGTATTTGATCGCCGACATTTAAATTTGTTTTACTTTCTTCAAATATAAATTGTACATATACTTTTGAATTTATAATTTTTATATTCTTATGCGCTTTTTTATATGCTACTAATGTAGCATTACTATATGATTCTTGAAGTAATAATCTATCTCTATTATTATAATCTTTAATAGTTTCATTATCCATTACAATATCTTTATTGGAAATAATATCCCAATCTTTACGTATTAAACCAATGATTATAGTTAATAAATTTCCTTTATATTCGGAAACATAAGACAAATTAAAACTACCTTTTGCTTTATATCTATTTTCTATATTCATTCGCTTATTCATATTAACAATACCACCAGGAGCATAAATATAATAAGGTAACGGAATATACATAACAATTAGAATAATTGCGTAGACGATAAATATTTTATAGTTTTGTTTAATAAATTTTTTTATTCTATTCATATTTCACCTTCTATATTTTATGAAATCAAATCTATTATACAACAAAAAAAGAAAATTGGAAAACCCAATTTTAACTAACGTGCTCCCAAAGAGTAGAAATATCACACCTGTTACTACAATAATCTAAAAATAATTCTTGATTTAATTCATAATAATTCCCCTTATTGGGCAATTTATTATTATTAGGAGATATGTTTCGGCCTATTAAAAATTCATTAATATCTTTAATATCACTACTTATTCCTTTTGGATATCGATAATTTAATTCTTTCTTTTTAATAATAGTATTATTTGGACATCTCCACTTATATTCATCGAAAGTATAGTTTTGATTTGGATCAATTTCTTTAATAATCTTTTCTTTAGTTTCATTATCTTCATAATAATTATATTGTTTTATTTTTTGATATCCAAATATTTGGTTAAAACTTTGATCATATATTTCTAAATTTGTTTTATTATCAATATTAAACAATGTATTTTTAGAATATCGAGTAATTACTTGATGTTTTTCATTATATTTAATCTTAATGCCATATTTACTACTACTAAAACTACCTCTTAGTTTAGTACCATTATAATCACTTGCAAATGTAATTTTATTTTCAGATATTTCTAAAGCTACTTTATATTTTAACTCTTTAATATCTATTGAACCAGCAAAAGAATTATTAGTACAATTATATTTTCCATAATTAACTACAAAAATCATTTTTTTTATAGCTTTTTGAACGAATTCTTTATCAAATACCATTTTATCTATATAATTAATCAATTTTATAATACGATGATTATTCTCTAATGAATTAACATTTTTAGAACTTAAAATAACTTGATTATATGTTGATACATCTATACCTAAAATTGATGCATTTTGATGTGCCTCCATCATATTAAATGATGGCATTAGAATAGAATTAGTATATTCATCTAATGTTTTATTTTTTAAAAATGGTATCCTTTGCTTAATATTAGTAAACATATGAACCTCCATAAATATTGTTTAGTATTATATTTTTTATTTTACCTTTTGTCAATAGTATTAACATAAATAATTAAAATATTCATAATATATTTTTAAATAAGTATAGTTTGTGTTTAAATGGCAATACTAAAGATATTATATGGAGGTAACAATGAAATATATCACTATCATAATTATCATTTTATTAACTATACATTTTAATAATAATCATAAAATTAAATATTATAAAAAGCCAACATTTGATGAACTAGATAAAATGGAATTAAAAGCATATCGACATATTGATAAAATGCATAATGCATCTCAAGTAGAGTTAAATAACAATATCAATTATTTACTTAATAACATTAATTATTTGCAAGATATAAATGTTTCTAAAAAATTATATTATTGTAGCTATTATATTACTACATTAGTAGATAAAAAAGGAATTAATTCTACTAATAATATATATTTATTAGCTATTAATCTTAAAAAAATACTAAAATTAAACTATTTAAATAGTAGTAATACAAAATCTATAAACAATATAAAAAATAATATAACAAATTTATTAAGTATTATTAATAGTGACAAAGAAAAAACAATTAATGATTTTTATAATAGCATAAAATAAAACCACTTTTACAAGTGATTTTATTGTTCTTCTTCATCTGTTTCTATTTGTTCTTCTTCTTTTTCTTCATCTGTTTCTTTGATTGTTTTAACCTTTTTTGATACAGTTAAAACTACTTTAGTATTATCATTATAAACTGAACCTTGCGTAGGGGTTTGAGAAATAACAATACCTTCTTCTTCTGTAGATTCTATTTCTTTTATTTCATAATCTATCCCTAATCTTTTTAATTTAGATTGTGCTTCTTTAATAGACATTCCAATATAATTTTCTAATTTTTTAGCATCATATTTACCAATTGTTAAAATAATACGACTGTTTTTAGCAACAAATTCACCCGCTGCCTTATTTTGTTTCAAAACAATATTATTTTGTTGTTCTTCTTCTACTTTTTCTTCATGTACCTTAACTCTTAAATCCATATTCTCAAGTATGAGCGCTGCCTGATCAACATTAGAACCAACTACATCTGGAACTTCCACAGTCTTATCTTGAAAAATATATAATCCGGCTACAATAAGTCCACCTGTTAATATTATTATTATAATTATCATAAAAGCAATCATAAACTTTTGAAAAGGACTTGTTTTATGAATAATTTGTTTTTCATTTTTATTATTTTTTGAATCCTTTTTATCTCGTTTATTATTATTTCTATTAATATTTTTATTTTTTGTTTTATTTTTACTTTTATTAACTGTTTTATAAACAGGTTCTTTTTCTTCTCTATATTTATTATCATCGTAAGTATAATCATTAGTTTGTATTTCTTCTTCTAAAGCTTCTTCAACTAAACTAGCCCCACAATGTTTACAATATAAACCTTTCCCTGAATTCTTTGTACCACATTTACTACAATACATAATATCCCTTCTTTCAGTAATAATTATAACACTTATTATTAAATGATTCAAATTAAAAAGGCTGAATAATCAGCCTATTATTATATTCTATTTACTTGTGTTATACCTTCAACAAACTCATTAATATCTTCTAAAGGATAATATTCTGATAATGATTGTTCACTTAATCTCAATCCTTTAAACATCTTATCATCCATGTTAACAAAGATATTTTTCTCATTATCATCACGATTTTCTTTAACAAACTTCATATTTTTTATTGAATATAAATTATTTAATTTAATTGAAGTTAATATATTACCAGCAAATAAATTCATATGATAATCAGTAATTACACTTGAATAATTAATTTCTTCATCTATTCTATTTCTAGATAATAATGTAACTTCTTGTCCTAAAGAATTAATTGTAGTAGAACCTATTTTCATTTCTAATCCTGATTCAAAGGAATTTGTTTGACAATTAAATACTCTGTGATCATGAATGATTTTAAGTTCAGATCCATCACTAAATTTTAATAAATAATAATGATCTGCAACATCTAATTTTCTTATCCATAAAGGTTTAACAAATACAAATTCACCTTTATCAAAATCCCAAGCTAATATTAAATCGTCTGGAGTAAGATCCTTTATCTTTTTCTTCAATCTTTTCTTTTTCTTTGAATCATATACTATAACTTCAGTTTCTGCCCATAAACAAGTTCCACTTCCAGATGATGGATAACTTCTAGTTCCAGAAGGAATAGTAAATGATTCGTTATTAATATAACATCCCTCACTTGATGACTTTAGCGTTGTATCATAGGAAAGATTAACTTCGATTTTATTACGGCTATAATATGTACAATTATTTAAATCTACATACCATCTTTCTCCGCCCCAACCATTTCCGCTACTATTCATGCAATCAATAGCTGATAATGGAATAAATGTTCTAAATTCGTTACCAATAGAATTTCTATTTGCAAATTCCGAAATAGTTTCATTTTCATATGCAGTATAATACTCTTTTGAATTATAATAGTTACTACCAGAATAACATATTTCCATTTCATTACGTACTATTTCTTCTTTATTATCTTCTTTTTCTTCTATTTCGCCTTCTTTTACTGCTTTCCTATTTTCATATTTATATAAATCAGATTTCCTTTTTCCTTTATTATCTAAAACATAACATTGATGAAGTATTATACTTTCATTTGCACCAGCCGTAATTGTATCGTCATCACATCTTACTTTATCACCACTCATTTTTATATTATAAGATGAAAGTTTCATTGGAGCTTCACTATCATTTTCTGTTTGCCAAGATGCCATTGCATTTTCTACATTTCTTCCATAAGCCTCAATACTTCTTTTATAAGAATTTTCTCTTGAATCTTTTATTATTTGTATTACTATTGGTATTGCTATTAAAGCTAATATTGCAAGTATTACTATTACAGCCAATAATTCAATTAATGTAAAACCATCTTTTTTTCTTATCATACTACCACTACCTTTTCTATATTATTACATATTTTTTTTAAAAAATCTATCTTTTTTTATTTATTTTTTTAATTTACTACTACCATCACTATAATCAATTTCAATTCCATCTTGTACATTGTATACAAAAACATTAAATTCTATACCTTTACCATTATCTTCAACAGATTTAGCTTCCATTAAGACACCACTTGCTAATAAATTATCTTTTTCAAAAATTGGCGTAACATGATACAGAACATGATTTTTTGTTTCTCTTATATAACTTGCTACTTCATTTTCAAATTTTAACATTCCAACTGTATTCATATATCTTGTACAAGTTATTAGATTTTTTTCATTTGCATTTTCACCTGTTAACTGATATCCAATTAAATGACAACGATTATACAAATATTTTCCATCAACATTGTCGTATTTAATTGTGTGCCAGCCTGTTGGCTTAACCATACCAATACTACCTCTTTTTTCCGTTGGCATCATATCCACACTTATATTAGCTATGGCTTCACCACATCTACCTAATGAATCGAATTCACTATACTTTTCGTAAGATTTTGTAGTTAATTGTTCAGCTTTAAAAGTTGCTTTATTATCGTTAATTAAAACATATGGATCACCATCATACTCAGGTATATCATCTAACTTATATGACTGAACTTTAACTTTTTCTACTTTCTCAAATTTAGTACTATTACCCATTAAAGATGCAATATCATCTTTAAAATATGTCCCACCAGCTAATGCGGTTACAGTAACTAAAGCAACAATTATCTTTTTTACATTCTTCATTTTATCGCTATTTTAACCTTTCTTTAATAATATCATCTGGCCCTAATTCACCAATCAATAAACTACTTTTTGGATTGTGTAGTTGATTATTCATTTTAACTTTACTTTCATCATAATTAGCATAACAATATTTACAAAAGTGAAGACAACTGTTATATACACCAATATCAACCATTTGAACACAATCACATAATCTCTCCTTGCGAGATTTCCAAATTGAATATTTTTTACCTGTCAATTTAAAAGCAAGCTCTTTTGATAAACACTCACCTTTAACAAACCCGTATTCAACTAAATTAACTTTTTCAAAACAAGTTTGAACTGTCATATTGTTTTCAGCCGCACTTTTACTAAATGATTTTCCTATTTCTTCATATTCTTTTTTAGTTAACGAATGATAATTTAAGACTTTATAATTATTTTTAACATTCTTATATTCATCTAAAAAGGAAATAATAATCTTTTTTACATATCCATTTAACAATTGACATAAGTGATTAAATGCTTTTTTATGATACTCTAAATCATATTTATCACTTAAAAACACTGGGTCATATCTTATAGCAAGATTATCTATACCAATTATTTTAGATAATTTTTTAATTGATTTAATTATCTCACCTTTATAATCTACATTAGGTTCAATATCTTTTTTATATGGAGTAAGTGTTACATGAAACAAAATAGGTTTATCAATTTTGTTTAAATATTTTAAAATAGGAGTAGGATTTTTTGTACAAAAGAGAATTAAATCAACATTCTCAAATTTTATCCTACTAACTAATTTAGGATTAAAAGGATTCCTAACATCAACATAACCTTCTTTATACCTATTCATAAACCAATCTGTATAAAGTGCGACTACATCTGTTCTTCCACTAACATTTAGAATCATTTTCTCTTTTTATTATATCCTTACTAGCTACTAATCCTGTAGCAGCGGCAGTTACAATATTACCTGCTTTACCCGCACCATCACCAATAAAATAAATATTTGTATCGTTTAATTTAAAATTATTATCCGTTTCTATTTCATTAGAGAAAAACTTAATCTCTGGTCCGTAAAGTAATGTATCATCATTGTTCACACCAGGTATAATTTTATCAAGTGTTTCTAAACCTTCTAAAATATTAGTAATAATTCTATGTGGCATAACAAGTGCAAGATCACCAGCTACACAATCTTTTAAAGTAGGTTCTACAAACCCTTTATTTATTCGATGCCATTCACTTCGGCGACCATTTTTCAAGTCTTTTAACGATTGAATAATTGGTTTACCATCTCCTAAAACATTTGCAATTTTAGCAATGCTTTCTCCATATAAACGAGTATTAGTTACTGGCTCAGTAAGATTAACTTTTGAAATAAATGCAAAATTAGTATTATTAGATTTTATATCTTTTAATGCATGTCCATTTACACATATATATCCATAATAATTTTCTTTAGCAACAAATCCTCCTGGATTAGTACAGAATG
>CACZQD010000036.1 GCA_902783215.1 uncultured Erysipelotrichaceae bacterium | reverse complement strand
TAATCAAACAAATCAACATTACTATCTCGATTAATATCAGAAGCAGTATATATATCTTCACCAACATCATTATTAACGGCAACATTCTTAATAATTACTAAATCTTTTTCATCAACATTACCGTCTTTATTAGTATCACCTAATAATACCGTATCAATATTACTTTCTTTGACACACTTATCATCTTCTAAGTGATAACCTTGTTGACAAGAAGTACTCAAAGATGTATTTTCATCTTGCAAATAGCTAAACAAATCATTATTAATCACAATAAAAACAAGTATACCAAAAATTATTATTGGTATAATAATTTTTAAAAATACTAATCTTTTCCGATGACTAACTTCTTCATTAGTTGGTCTACCTACATGATCATACTTCATCAAACATACCCCAATTCATCCTTAGTATTCTATCTACATAAAGTATATAATAATAAAGAAAAATTTACAAGTATTAATTGTAAATTTTACAAGTACTTTACACAAATTATTTATCATAATAAGCGCACATTCTAATAATATATATTTCCGTTTTGTCTGCGCTGCCTATTAATTATTTTAGAATAATAGCCTTTTAAATGTCCAACTATTTTTGCATATAAATGAGGATAGCAAAAAGGGTCTTCTATCAATGGTGCTCATGATATCACCTCTCCATATACGTTATAGCATACTTTAACGCATGTCAATATATTATTATAATATTCTTTTCACATTGGTTTATGCATATAAATTATTATAAAATAAAGTGCAATTAATGAATTGCACTTTTATAGGCATCGATAACTGGACGGACTGCACCATCGTGATTGCTGACGTTGTAAATACTTTCTTAAATAAAATTGTTTTATACATAATTTTAAAATATCACAAACTAAATAATATAATTGTTTTTCTTTTTCTTCATTAATCATGTTTTTACACTTCTTTTGCTTTATAAATTATTCATTAATTTTTAGACTATAGCAAAAAAAATCCACTCAAATTGAGTAAAACTTTTTATACTAATTTCTTTTTAATTAATAATTTAGATGTTTGATTAGCAATTTCTCTTTCTTCATCTGCAGGTATTACATATATAGGAATTCTTGAACTATTATCACTTATAATTGATTCATTATTGAAACATTGATTATTTTTTTCTTTATCAATTACAATTCCAAATGCATCTAAATCACTTAATAACATTTCTCGTTGCTCTTTATTTTTTTCGCCAATTCCTCCAGTTAAAACAATACTATCAATCCTAGATAAATTTACCATCATACTAAGCAAATTCCTTTTGAAATCTCTATCGACCATTTGCCTTAAAAGAATTGCATCTGAATCATTATTTAAGCTTCTTTCAACAATATCCTGCATATTCTTACTATTACTTATTGAATAATAGCCACTATCATTATTTAAAATTCTAAACAGTTCATCTGCCGATAAATTCATTTTTTTCAAAGCATAATATACAACAGTTGGATCAATATCTCCACATCTACTTGCCATCATCATACCTGAAAGTGGTGTTAATCCCATTGTCGTATCAAAAGATTTTCCATTCTTTATCGCACAAATACTTGAACCACCACCTAAGTGGCAAATAACAACATTAGTGTTTTCTTTATTCCGTGAAGTTATGTCACAATATCTATTTAATACATAATTATATGAAATACCATGAAATCCATATTTCCTAACCTTATATTTTTCATAAAATTCTTTCGGAATAGCATATAAATAATTTTGTATAGGTATTGTAGAATGAAATGATGTATCAAATACCCCAACATTTATGACATTTTCAAAAACTTTTTTACACTCATTAATTAAAGATATTGATTTTGTATTATGCATTGGCGCTAGCAAAGATAATTCTTCTATATCAGAAATTACCGCATCATTTATAATAGTTGCTTGTGTATATTTTTCACCACCATGCACTATTCTATGACCAATAGCATCAATATCACTTAATTTTTTGATAACTCCTAAATCTTTATCAACTATATCACTACATAACATTGCTAGAACATCATTAACGTTAGATAAAGGTAAATCTAATTTTTTTGTTAGCCCCTT
>CACZQD010000035.1 GCA_902783215.1 uncultured Erysipelotrichaceae bacterium | reverse complement strand
CGAACCATATCCATAAGCAGCTATAATATCTTCTCTTTGATTAACTAATTCTTTTGCATATTTTCTATAATCCATTCAAACCACCCTTATATAATTATAATTTATTATTTAGAAAATTGCAATAATTTTTAATATATTATATAATTTAACTGGTGAGATAATGAAATCAATCAAAAATGAAGTTAGTAATACATATATAATAAAAAAATCAAAATTTATATGTAAATTATTTAAAGTAGATAGTTTAAACATAGTTAATGATATTTTAAAAAACATTAAAAATGAATATAATGATGCAACACATGTGTGCTATGGATATATATTAGATAATTTAGAAAAATGTAGTGACGATAAAGAACCAAGTGGTACAGCAGGACTACCAATTCTAAATACTTTAAAAGCCAATAATTTAGATCATATATTGTGTGTAGTAATAAGATACTTTGGAGGTATTAAATTAGGTACAGGAGGCCTATCTAGAGCATATGCAACATCAGTAAAAGAAACATTAAATAATTCAATTATTATTGAATTAGAAGAAGGTTATTTAATCGAAATAGAATTTGATTATACTAATACTAAACTTATAGATTATATGTTACATGATAAAGAAATAATAAATAAACAATATAACCATAATACTATATATCAATTCTATTTAAATAAAGATGAGTTAAACTTCATACCAGAACTAGAAAAAGTAGTGATTCATCTTTCAATTAAAGATAAAACTTGGATTAAAAAGTGATAGAAATTCATTTCTATCACTTTAATTTTGTATAGCTGATTTATAGACATTGATGACTGGGCGGATTACTGAATTGTAATAAATACTATTTACAGAACCATCCCATTGTATTGATGTTTTATTAACAAAATATACACAAGCCGCACCAAGGGGATGTTGTCCACTATAACTCATCGTCAATTGAGTATATTTTGAATTGTACACCCACGATGAATGTTCGCAACTGTTTGCTTGACAACTAAGAGTATTTACTACTTCGTTATAAGTTATTAATCTTGCTTTATATCCATCTATTATCTTTAATTCATTATTAGCAAATTTATCATCAAACCACGCATCTATTACATACTTTATATTCGATTGATCATAATCTGCTGTACAACCCGTATTTATTATTGAACCATTTATCCATCCACAAGTTGGACTAGTATAGTATGCCATAACTCCATACCCATTGTTGTTTTGCGCTGTTCCTACTGAAGTTTGAGCATATTTATTTACTCGATTATCTTCAGTACCTACTCCACCATACAAATTAACTTCAGCTACTGTTAGAGGTAAATATTTCAAAGCTACAACATAATCCTGCCCTGCACCACTATTTGCTATAACATAATAATCTTCATTGTTTAATGTAATCTTATCTCCTTGATGATATACTCGATAATTAGCTACTTCTCCATTATCTTTAACTAAAGCTGATCCTGATTGTTCATAAATAATTGTTAATCCCAAGCCATTTATTGATACATCAGCTTTAGGTAGTAAACTTGCATCACTAAAATTTTGGTATAGAAGTGTTACTTTCATAACTTTTGAATCTTTGGCAAGTAATTTATCACCTACATTAATACTCGCTCCATTTTCATCTGTTAAGGTATATGTTAGTTTATTACATACATTAGTATTGCTTGTTTCGTCTGTTCCAGTACATGTTGGTGTTCCAATATTTATACTGGATATTTCTGCATCATAATTTCCATCATTAACAACTTTAAATGTAAATGATATTTTATCACCTGGGCTAGTTGTTGAAACACTATAATCATCTATTGATGTTGTACCATTTAATGATGGTTCAGATAATACTTTAGCTGAACCTGTTGTAGATATAGACGCTAGGTTTTCAAAATGTATATCCCAAGTAGATCTTCTTTGTACTGATGTTCCAGTTATATTTAATTGGCCTGTAAAGGCTGCATAAATAAGTCCGATTAAGGCTACTACGCCAAACGATATAATTCCTACTGTTATTATTTTAATTTCACTTCTACTCAACATTTTATATCACCTCAAAGAATGATAAAATTCATGCATTAAAAAATAAATACAGATCTTATCTTCTGTATTTATTATATCATCTACCCCCCCCCCAGTTGTCAAGCCTATTTTTGATTTTTTTGACAAATTGTGGGAGTAGTGTCTATTTGATGTTTAATTTTAATTAATTATTCGCCTTTTCTTTGTTTAGCTACTTCTTCAGCAAAGTTTTCTTCTCTTTTTTGCATT
>CACZQD010000034.1 GCA_902783215.1 uncultured Erysipelotrichaceae bacterium | reverse complement strand
TTCGAAATTTCCAATTATTATGTTTTTAAAGATAAGAAAAGAAAACTCCTAGAAAAAAATCTAGGGGTTTGTCTACACTCTGAAAAACTAATAAATACTAGTTTATTAGTTTTCTTTTTTATTCATTTACTTCTTCAATCGCACTAGTTGGACATCCTTCTAAAGCATCAATAACATCTTCTTTAATGTTTTCTGGTACTTCACTAACTTTAGCTGTTGCTAAACCATCATCTTCAATTTCAAAAACATCTGGTGCGATAGCTTGACATGCACCACAACCTATACATAAATCTTTATTAACTTTAACTTTCATAAAATTCCTCCTAAATAAATTATAAATAAATATCATAAAAAAATCAATAAGAACTTTAAATATTTGACAATTTGTGATATCATTATTAAGAAGGTGATAGAATGGCTAGCCGAATGGAAAGATATTACAAAAAAGATAGTAGTAATTTTAAAGGACGCAGTGCGAAAAATGCTGACATTTATAAGAATATACAAGATTTAGATAGCTATTCTAATATTGAAGCTGTCAAAACCATTGAGACAACTAATCAAGTGGATATTACTAAAGTTAAAGAGATGTTAAAGGAACGTGAAAACTATAAGAATGAGCGCAAATATCATCAAGCAATGAAGGATAGTCCAATAGGAGTAGTGAATCCACGTGATAAAATGACGGATAATCATCGTAGCTATGACATAATGGATATTAAACCAGAAGAAGATCAAATAGTTGAAGAAGAAAAAAATTACGATATAGTTGATGTTATTTCAAAAGCAAAAGAAGAAAGTGATCTAGAAGAAAATAAATATCGTAATCTTAAAAATACTAATTATCAAGAAATAAATAATCTTAATTTAAGAAAAGAAGAATTTAATAATAGTGAGGAAGAATTAAAAGAGTTAATACATACAATATCTAATAATAGTGAATTGAATAAATTAAGTGAAAGTCAAGGCTTATTGGATGAGTTAAAATCAGATACTATGGTAGGAGATGCTTCATCTATATCACAAATGATTGAAAAAGAAAAACAATTGGAACCTACAATTACTTCTGATTTAGATAAATCATTTTTTGGAAGTAGTTTTGGTTTTTCTAAAAGTGATTTTGTTGATGGTGTAGAAAAACCTAAAAAGAAGAAATGGTGGATTTTGGTTTTAATTATATTATTATTAGCTATTGCAGGAGTTCTTGTTTGGATTTTCCTTTTTAAAAAGTAAACTAATTACTAGAATAAATAATATTGATGTAATTATAATAAAAATTATATTAGAAATTGTTTGAAATGATAATGATTTTAATAAAAAAATGTTAGATATTTTTTCATTAAATATAATAAATAGTAAAGGAATTATAATGCGAATTATATTCCTTTTCTTTTTAAGAATTGTAATTACTCCATTAAATATGAAAAAAGAACTAAATATAATATAAATAACTGTATCAAATAAGCATTGTAAGTATAAAATACTATCTAATTTAGAAGATAATCCTTTAAAATATACATATTTTAATATCTGAAATTCAGGATAATTATATAATATAGACAATTTCCATCCAAATATTCCTATCACACTTAATAATGTCATTAATACTGATAAGATCGCAATTAAGTAAAAAATAATAATAAATTTAAAACTCTTACTATTTTGAACAATTCTTTCTTTAGGAATTAGTAACAATAATATCATAGGTAATAAATTATATGATAAACAAAGAAATGAACCACGATAATAGTTATTAATCAATGAAGGAGTATAATTACTAATATCTATTTTAAAAATTAATCCACTAATGCTAATTATAAATAGAATTATACACATAAAAAAGAAAATACTAGATGCCCTTAAAATACTATTTATACCTTTGATTAATGTATAATAAATTACTAATCCAAATGCTATTGAAATAATAAAAATAGGAGTATTATCCAAATATTGATAACGTATAAAAGTAATTAAATCGTTAAATAATATTATACTTATACTAAATATTAGCAGTACCAGTATTACATTAACTATACTTCCTAAATATTTGCCAAGTAATACTTTTATTTTTTGAAATATATTAAGTGAAGGTTCATAATTAAATAACAAGTAAAAAACAGATAAAGGAATTATCCCAATAATTGCTCCAATAATAATGCTTATATAACTATCTTGTTTAGAAACTTGAATTAAAGTATTAAAGCAAATAGAAAATAAGCAAGATCTTATTAAAAAATATGTAATTGTACCTATTTCTAGATTAGTAATTTTTTTCATTAGCTATCCTTTCTATATTATTTTTTAAATTATTCTTTATATCAACATTCACATAAACGCTAAATTTATTTTTCTGATAATATCTATTCCAGTTTTTAATGTTTTTATATTTGTTGTGATACTTTTGATAATATATATTTTTTATTCCAAATAAATCTATCTGATTATTTTGACCTAATATAATAGCTTTATTGACATATTTTTTAATTTTATTATTTGTTAATTCTTTTATTTTGTTTTTATTAATATTACAAGTTTTTTCAGTTATATTTGATCTACCAGTAATGTTTATATATGTTGTATTATTTTTTACTGTTAATGTGCTTTTTAATTGATCAATATTAATTATTATATTATCATTTGTGCATTTTAAGGATGAATACATTTTATCAACTTTATTATTAATTATATTAATACCTTTGCTTTCATCTTCACTGGCCCATCCAATCAGTTTATCATTATCAAAAATACCTAGTGTATCTAATTTAATATATTTCTTGTTGTTGTTTTTAACTAGCTTAAATCCATTAATAACGGGATTATTTTTTTCATCTACAAGTTGATGAAGTAATGAATTAAAGTCAATTGAATCAATAGATCCTGTTATATTGTTTGAGGATTCAATATTTTTAGCTATGTATTGTGATGGAAAATTAGTTAAAGCTGTATCAGCTTTCAAAATTTCTAGTGCCTCAGTATCTTTAGCTAAAGCAATATAAAAATTTTTACTAATTTGAGGATCTTCTAATAATAATTCAAATGTATCATATAATCCCTTTTTCGCACTACTTTCAGAAATAATAACAGATGATAAATGTCCTAAATATATTTTTTTTGGAGATATTAAATCTATATCTTTTAGTGCTTCATAAATAGTTTTTCCTTTCCCAGAATATATAATATTTTTCTTTTCTGCATTGCTTTCTTTACTAGAATTAGAAATAAGTAAACTAACCATATAATTATCTTTTTTATAATCAATTGCTAAACTAGTAACAATTGCATAATCATTTAATTCATTATAATTAAAACATCCTGTTAAAATAAACGATAGTATTAAACTAAATAGAACCTTTTTCATTTGATCCCATCCTTTTAGTATTTTTAGTTAAAAACTTTGGTCGGTCTTTTAATTTTCTGATTGGCATTCGATATATAATATCTTTCCATTGTTTTATGTAATCTGGAGTAATTGGCGTTAAATAAGGAATTCCTAGTGTTTCTATACTTACAAGTCGAATAATAAAGATAAAAAGAGCTACAAAAACACCAATTAATCCCATAAGTAATGAAGCAATTATAAAAATGACTCTCCATTCTCTGACTGCACTAATCATATCTATATCATAAAAAACAAGTTCACTAATAGATGTAATAGCCACAATAATGATAACAATAGGTGATACTAAACCAGCTGCCACAGCAGCATCACCTAGTATTAATGCACCAACAATACTAATCGCTGATCCAGTAATTTTAGGAGATCTTAAATCAGCCTCTCTTAATATTTCAAATACAATTACAAAAATTAAAACTTCTAACCCTGTTGGGAAGGGTATTCCCTCACGTTGAGCAGCTAAAGATACTAATAATTCATCGGGAATTATTTCTTGATTATAAGTCATTAAAGATATATATAGTGCGGGTACTAAAAGAGTAACAAAAAAGCATATTAACCTTAATAATCTATTAAATGTAATATTTAAAGGTTTCTGATAATAATCTTCTGGAGAATGAATAAAATCAATAAACAAACCAGGTAAAACTAAAATAGTAGGAGAGTTTTCAACCATAATAATAATTTTTCCATTAAGTAGAGAACTACATACTAAATCTGGCCTTTCAGTACTTATCATTTTAGGAAATACTGTATTTTCCTTTTCTAAAAATTCTCGAATATATCCTGTATCAATTATGGCATCTATATTTATTTTTCTTATTAATGAATTTATTCTTTGAACATTATCTAAATTTGCTATTCCATTTATATATCCAATAGAAACTTTAGTCTGACTTCTTGTCCCGATCTTTAAATCTTGAAATAACAAGTTATGATCCTTTATTCTTTTACGAATAAGACCAATGTTGGTAGGATGATTTTCTGTAAAACTATCTTTTGGACCGCGAATAACAGGTTCAACACTTGATTCAACTACCCCTCTATCCAAGTGCGCTCGTGTTTCAACAACAATTGCCTTAGTACTGTTATGAATAAAAATAATAGTGAATCCATTTGCTAAATAATAGAAAACATCATCTAATTTATCTAAAATTGATAAATTACTATTATATATATGATTTTTTAATTCATCATATAAATTATTAAAATTTTCTAATCGAGAAATGGCTTTGTTAAGAAAATTACTAATTTTATCATCACTAGATACACTCTCTAAAAATGCATATCCTATTTTGTTTGAAATAATTCGAGTTATTAAATCAGAACTATTATTAAGATTTTTAATATAATCAATATTATCTTTTACTTTATTAGCAATCTTCATGTTTTCACCTAAGTTTATTATTACCAATTATAAAAAATTAATGTATTTTATTTACAACTTTTAAAATTTATACTATAATAGAAAAATATAGGTGGTATAATGAGCGTTTTAGATATAAAAAATTTAACATTTAGTTATCCAAATAAAAAAATATTTAATAAACTAAATCTATCAATAAATAAAGGTAGTCATATAACAATTTTAGGACCAATAGGTAGTGGTAAAACAACACTCGTGAATTTAATTAATGAAAAGCATAAGTCCATTAAAATATCTGGTAATTACTACATAATATATAGTAATCCATTGAACCAAATAGTTGGTAAGACAGTAAAAGAACAATTATTATTTCATATGGAATTAAACAATTATTCATCAAGAAAAATTAGTAATAGAATAAAAAAGATTGTTAACTATTTTGATATAGAATCAATTTTAGATGTAGATCCATTTCGTTTGAGTGTGGGAATTCAACAATTGATTGTTATTGCATCATATCTAGTTTTAGATAGCGATATATTCATATTTGATAATTCATTTAATTTACTTGATGAAATAAATCGAAAAAAAGTATTTGATTATCTTAAAAAATTAAAAAAAATAACTATTATATGTTTTTCCAGTAATCCTGAAGATGTTTTAATGGGTGAAGAAATGGCTATTATGAATCAAAAAATAGTTTTTAAAAGCATCTTAAAAACAGCATTTGATAATGATAAAATATATCTATCAAACAATTTAAATCTCCCATTTATGGCTGATTTATCATTAAAATTACAATATTATGAAATAATAGATAAAATAATATTAGATAAGAATGATTTGGTGAATGAAATATGGAAATAAAAGCAAATAATATAAGTTATCATAATTTAAAGAATATAAAAATGTCTTTTAAGGAAGGATTGATTAATGGTATTTTAGGTAATAACGGAAGTGGTAAAAGCTCTTTAGCTAATGTATTAAGTACACTTTCTTATCCGAGTCATGGAAACATTGAATTAGATGGAGTAGCAATAAACTATAACAATCCAATGATTAGTTATGATATGATAGCGTTTGAGGTAGGATATGTGTCTCAAATTACAACATACCAGATATTTAGTGATACAGTTAAAGAACACATGCTGGCACTTTTAAATAAATATAATTATAAAAACAATTTAAAACATATACAAGATTCATTGAGATTAGTATCGTTGGATGAGTCTATATTAAAACGAAAAATAACAACATTAAGTGATGGTGAATTATTTAAAGTCTCTTTAGCAGCCACTTTATCATTAAATCCTAAAATAATTATTTTAGATGAACCAACAACATACTTAGACTATAAATCAAAAAAGGATTTAATAAAACTATTAAGAACACTAAAGAATCGTTATCACAAAACTATAATTATATTCAGTAAGAATAGTGATTTTATTTATGAAATATGTGATTATATTTATATATTGGATAATGATGGTGTAGTTAATGAAGGGTTAAAAAAAGAAGTGTTTAAAAACTATAAAAAATTAGATGTATCACTTCCTAAAGTATTAGAAATAGAATCTTTAATATCTGAAAAAAAGCATATAAAAATGGAATGTAGAGATAATATTAATGATTTACTTAAAGATATTTATTTTTATAAAAGTTAATTTTTTGCTTTTATAAAAATAATATGTTAAGATATATGTATATATAGAAAAGAAGGTATATAGATGAGATATTTTATGACATTTTCATATGATGGAACAAATTATAATGGTTATCAAAAACAACCAAAGGCAAAAACAATACAAGGTGAAATAGAAAAAGCTTTAAAAAAGATTAATGGTGATAAGAAAGTTGATATTCATGCCAGTGGTCGTACTGATGCAGGAGTTCATGCCTATAATCAAAAAGCTCATTTTGATTTATCAAAAAAACAAGAGTGTGATAAATTAATTAAAAGTTTAAATAGTTTGATTCCAGATGATATTTATATAAAACATATAGATGAAGTAGCTGATGATTTTCATGCTCGTTATAATGTTACTGCTAAAGAGTATGTATATGAAATTAATATGGGACAATATAATCCTATTCAGAAAAATTATCAGTATCAATATAATAAAAGATTAGATGTTTCAGAAATGGAAAGAGCTCTAAAATATTTAGAAGGAGAACATAATTTTAAATCATTTACTAAAGCAAATGAAGAAAAAGAAGATTATAATAGAAGAATAATTCAAACGCTTTTAATTCGCGATACTAAGGATTTAAATCATATAACAATATCATTTTTAGGAACAGGATTTTTAAGATATATGGTAAGAAATATGGTTGGTTTATTAATTGAAGTAGGAGAAGGAAAAATTAAAAGTGAAGAGGTTATTGATATATTAAATGCTGAAGATAGAAGAAAAGCTGGAGTATGTGCTCCAGCATGTGGATTATATTTAAAAGATGTTTTTTACTAAAATTAATAAAATGACTTGTAAAATATAAAAAAATAATTTATAATTAAAGAAGAATAAAAAGGTGATAAAATGAATCAGGCACAAGTTATTATTAGTAATAATAACGTTCAAATTTATGCAATATATTACCTAAGTAATAATAATTATTATTTAATTTATACTTTAGGCGAAGTAGATGAAAATGATTTTGTTATACTTAATATTGCAAAAATATTACAGGAAGTTATAAATACTGATAACGGACCAAAGCCGACTGGTTATCTAGTTGGTACAACTATATCAAATGAAGAAGAATATAATTTAGTTAAACAAGATATTGCTAATATTATTGATGCAAAACAGAATAATTTAGATAATCCTGTTGTGTATATTGATCCAAGTAACTTTAGTCAATTAAAAATACGTGATACTAAAGTATTCAGATTAAAAAAATTTGTTTTTGAAGAAGTATTTGGTAAAGGAATTGCTGTTTCTAAAAAGCCTGATGATTATGATGATGCAGAACTTGAAAAAAAATATAAATTTGAAAAGAATAGAAATGATGAATTATCTGCTGAAATAGATAATTTAAACAATATTATTGTTGGTCTTAATCAAAAAAATAGTGAATTAAATTCAACTATTGAAAAATTAAATTATAGGGCAAATGTATTAAATGAAAAATTAGAAAGAATAAAAAGTGCATTACAATAGTGATGTATTTTTTTTATATTCATATAATTTAAAAGGAGAATAAGATGAAAAATGTAATTAACTATTATTATAATATAGTAATTGATGATATACATCATCATGATCAACAATACTATTTTCAATTTAATAATTATTGGTATTTATTGTTACCTTATTATAAAAGTATTAATGAATTAGAATACAATTATCAAATTCTAATTTCTAATAATTTATATTGCTATGACATTATTAGAAATAAAAATAATGAAATAATAACTATCATAAATGATATTCCTTATGTTCTTTTAAAAGAGAATATCAAAAATAGAAAAATAACTTCAAGCGATATTATCAAATCATCTATTAAAGTTGATTCGATTAATAAAAATAATTGGAAACAAAAATGGTGTGAAAAAATAGATTATTATGAATACCAAATGGAACAATTTGAAAAAAAATATCCTGTATTGTATGAATCATTTGCCTATTATAGTGGTGTTACTGAAGTTGCAATAAGCCTATTAAACTTCTTAAATAATGATGAAATAGTACAATATACAAGTCATTATCGAATAAACAATACTTCAACGTTACGCGACTTATATAACCCTTTAGAGATTATTGTAGATAGTAGAGTTAGAGATATAGCAGAATATTTTAAACATACGTATTTTTATAGATATAATCCTATAGATGAAGTGCAAGAATATATCCAAAATAATTATTTATCATACAATGAAATTATTCTCTTTATATCTAGATTAATATATCCTTCATATTATTTTGATATATACGATGAAATAATCAAAGAACGAGAAACAGAAGATAAAATAGATTTAATTATAAATAAATTGGAAGATTATGAAATATTTTTATCGGAAGTATATAACGAATTATGTAAAAATTATTCTATTCCCGAAATTAATTGGTTAAAAAAAGTAGTTAAACAATATTAACTACTCCTTCTACTTCTGGAATTTCACTAATAATAGCTGACTCAATTCCATCCTTTAAAGTTATATCTAACATATGACAGTTCGCACAAGACCCCATCATTCTGATATAGACAACATTATTTTCATACTTGACAAATTCAATATTACCTCCGTCATTAATTAAAAATGGTCTTAATTTATCTAAAATTTCTATAATTCTTTCTTCAACAGTTTTCATTTCCATCACCTGATTGATATTATATCTAATTGAAATGAATTTGTAAAGTTTTTTTTGTAAAAAAAATGTGTTATAATGTAAATGGTGGTTATATGGCAAAAATTAGAAAGGGAAATATAGTAAGAGCAACGGTCACTGGTATTGAGTCATATGGTGTATTTGTCTCTTGTGATGATTATTATAGTGGGTTAATACATATTTCAGAAGTGTCTCATGGATATGTTAAAAACATTAATGATTTTGTAAAAATTGGTGATATAATTTTTGCTGAAATATTAGAAGTAGATGAAGAAATGGGACAATTAAAATTAAGTATTAAAAACATAAATTTTAAACAAAAAAAGTTTTACCGAAAAAAAAGGTTAAAAGAAACTAGACTAGGTTTTAAAACGTTAGATTATTTTTTACCAATTTGGATTGAAGAAGGGCTAAAAAGAATAGAAAAATCATCAAAAAATTAAAAATAATGTTAAATTCTATTGACAAATTTAAGGTTACATGGTATATTTAATTACGTCAATATTTTTTGGGCGATTAGCTCAGTTGGTTAGAGCACCTGCCTTACAAGCAGGGGGTCATAGGTTCGAGTCCTATATCGCCCACCATTATTT
>CACZQD010000033.1 GCA_902783215.1 uncultured Erysipelotrichaceae bacterium | reverse complement strand
TTTTATTATCACTGTCTAAAATAACATAATAGTTTTTATTATAAACATTAACCAAATCACCAACTGAATACACTGAGTAGCAATAACCTATCTTATCTTCGGTATTTACTTCATATTTATAAGTTTTACCTTCTTTAGTAATTTTGACCATAATATTTTTTAATTTTTTATTTGTAGTAGGATCCTTTATATCATCATCTATATAATTACCGTCTTTTAATTGTTGAAGTGTTAGAGTGTAACAATCTGTATCTTTTAATGCTTCTTTATTATCACTAGCCCATGTTTTAGCTGCTAATTTTATATTATTTAATTGTTTTTGATATAAATCTTCTTTACCATTTTTTAAAAAATTAGTAACTGTTGTAGTTGTTATTAGTGCTATTACAGCAAGTATTGTTATTGCTGCTAATAATTCAACTAACGTAAAACCTTTTTTATTCATTTAATCACCATACTGTCTACTTTAATATAATTATAAATAATTAATGATATAAAGTCAATAATTATATAATCATTTATTAATAGTTTTTTAAGAATTCAATTAGATTTAAAGCAACTTGATGTGGTATTATTTTTTCTAATTCATCTATTGATAATAGTTTTATTTTGTTAATTGTTTTATATTTTTTTATTAATTCTTGTTTTCTTTTAGAGCCTATACCACTTACATTATCTAAAACACTTTCTAATGATCCTTTTGATCTAATTTGTTTATGATAATTAATGGTAAAATTGTGTACTTCATCCTGCATTCTTTCTAGTAGATAAAATAAATTACTTTTTCTATCAATATCTATTTCTTCAATTGGATCAAAGGCAAGTAATTTACTAGTAGCATGATGATCATCTTTTTTTAAACCAACTACTTGGATATCAAGCCCTAAAGAATCAATAACTTCTCTAGCTACATTTATCTGACCAATTCCACCATCAACAATAACTAAATCAGGTCTTTCTAAATTATCTTTTAATACTCTAAAGTATCTTCTATATATTACTTCTTTCATTGTTCCATAATCATCGTTTTTATCAATACTAATTTTAAATTTACGATAATCATTTTTACTTGGTGATCCATCTTTAAATACAACCATTCCTGATACATTATAAGTACCAAATAGATGAGCATTATCAAATAGTTCAATACGATATAAATGATCTAATTTTAATATTTTTCTTAAATCTTCATTAGCACCTACAGTTTTTTCTTCATCTCGTTTAATTAATTCAAATTTTTCATCTAGTAATATTTTAGCATTCTCACTTGCCATTTCTATTAGATGCTTCTTTTCCCCTTTTTGTGGTATTTTTACGGTTATGTTAAGATAATCGCTTAGTAATTGTTGATTAGCAATGTCAGGAACCAATATTTCTTTTGGTTTTAAAACTCCTTTATCATAAAAATGAGCAACATAATTAGTGAATACTTCTTCATCTGAATCGATTAAAGGAAATATTTTATAATGTCTTTCTATTATTTTTGCATTACGAATAAAAAACACTTGAATACACATATATCCACTATTAATATAATATCCAAAAATATCACGATTTGTGTTATCTTTTAATTCTACTTGTTGATGTGAAAGTGTAATAGATATATAGTCTAGTAATTCTTTTAACTCTTTAGCCTTTTCATAGTGCATTTTAGATGCTTCTTCATTCATTTCATCAGTAATTTTTTTAGTAATTAATGTGTGATCTCCTTTTAAAAATTTAATAATATCTTCTTTCATATCATTAATTACTTTACTATCTATTTTGTATGTACAATAACCTAAACACTGTCCAATATGATAATATAAACAAGGTTTCTTTTCATATGTTGTACATTTTCTTAAAGGATACATTCTATTTAATAAATTAACTGTTTTACGTGCTGCATAGACATTTGGATATGGTCCATATAAATGTTTATAATGTTTTTTACGATTAATATTACGAACTACTTTTAAACTAGGAACATCCTCATCAGTTAATTCAATATAAGGATAGCTTTTATCATCACGAAGTAGAATATTATACTTAGGATCATACTTTTTTATTAAGTTGTTTTCTAAAATTAAAGATTCTACTTCACTATTTACAACAATATATTCAAAATCTACAATTTCACTAACTAATTTAGCTGTTTTACCAGTATGAGTACGATTAAAATATGAATTTACACGTCTTTTTAAATTCTTAGCCTTACCAACATATATTATAATTCCTTGTTTGTTTTTCATTAGGTAGCACCCAGGTAAATTAGGAAGTAAACTTAATTTATTTTTCATTTTTTCTCCTCATTATAATACAAATAAGAATAAATATAATAAGAAAACTATTTGTAACTACTCCAACATACGATTTAACAAAATAACTATATATCCCCCATCCTAAAGAATTAACTAATCCAACTAATCTTAAAGTAAAAGCATTACCATAAAATAGTGATAGTGTAGTGAAGATACAAACAATAGTTGGAATTAGAGAATACCAACTTTCCCAAGATATAATTGCGATAACAATATAAATAGCAATTAAAATAATGGAATATATTTTTTTATTATTTGAATGATAATTGGTAGCAATTGAAGATCCTACACATCCTAATTCTAATAAAGAACCTGTAAAAGCTCCTAACAATAAATAATGAATAGAAAAAATCATATAAGAAATAAGTTGAAACCAAACAATATTCTCTTTATTCTTAAATATATAACTAGCAAAAAAAAAAATAAAAGCTATAAAACCTAATACTTGTATAAATAACATTAAATCACCTACATTCTTCATAATAATATCATGAAATGAATAAAAAAACAAGAAGTTAAACTTCTTGCATAACGACAATTATCATAGGTTTACAACCTGTTTCATGATAAAAGAATTTTCCTAATTTTTCTCTTATTCCCATTTTAATTTTATTATAATCAACATAGTTTTGTTTGATATTTTCTGAAACAACTTTTAAACAAATGCTTTCAGATTCTTTTAATAAGTCAGTATTATCTTTAACATAGATAAAACCTTTTGTTACTATATGAGGATTAGCAAGTATTTTCTTACTTTGTTTATCAATTGTGGATGTAACGACTACAATACCATTATCATTTAAAAGTTCACGATCTTTTAAAACTAAATCCCCAACATCACTAGACGATGTTCCATCAATTAACACATCATCAGTTTTAATTATTTCTTCTTTATTTGTTAAAACACCATTTTCAAATATTGAAACTACACCATTTAATTTTAATAAAATATTGTCGTCATTATATCCAATTAATTTAGCTGCATTAGCATTCTCAACTTGATGACGATATTCCCCTGTAACAGGAAAATAATATTTTGGTTGCATTAAATTAAGCATCATTAATAAATCTTCTTGTGAGGCGTGTGGTGACAAATAATTTTTTGATAAAATAATTAATTTGGAACCAATTTTAGCTATTTGATTAAATACTTTAGTAGACGTTATTTCATTACCTTCATATATAGGAGATGCAATAACTACTGTATCTGATTCATTCATTGTAATAAATTTGTCTGATCCTCTTAAAATACGTTTTAAACTTGAATATGGTTTTTCTCTTTCGTTTGATATTATAACAATGATTCCTTCATCATTAACATGATGAATACTTTTAATACGTTTTTTATCAAATTTTACTAATTTCATATCAATTGCATGGGTCATAATATCTTGTAAATATTTTCCCATAATAACTACATTACGATTGGTTTTGGAAATTTCTGTGAATAACTCTTGTATACGATATACTTGTGTCTCAAAAATATTTAATAGTATCCTACCGGAATTTTTATTCAATGTTTCTCTTAAAATATTACAAGCTCTATGATTTGGAGAAGTAAATCCAAGCCTATCAGCATATCTGCTTTCTGACATTAAACATAATACACCTTGTTTACCAACATAAGCAAGTTTGCCAATGTCTGTTTTATATGGCCCAGTCATTGTTGGATCGAATACAAAATTTCCTGTAAACACAATTGAACCATCATCAGTTTCTAAAACATAAAGATATGAATCAGGAAGCGAATGGGAAACAGATATAGCATATAAAACATTATGCCCTAATTTGACTTTTTTATTAGGTTTAAATTCAATAAGATTAGCTTCTATATTTTTATCAGATATATTTTCTTTAATGATTTCTAAAGTAAATTTACCAGCATATATTTTTAAATCTGGTATATCAGTTAATAAATCCTCAATAGCACCAATTTGTTCATCGTGTCCATGAGTTATGAAAACACCAACTATACGATTCTTATTTTCAATTAAATAATCATAATTTGGAATTATATAGTCAATACCTAACAAATCATCTGATGCATATTTTAAACCAGCTTCAAATATGTATAATTCATCATTAACATCAACAACAAACATATTTTTACCGATTTCATTTAAACCACCTAAACTAAATATTTTGATTTTACTCATAAATTCCCTCCTTTCTTTCTAATCGTTAAACATTATAACACCATTACTGAATAAAATCAAACTACAAAACACCTTTAATTTTTCTTGTTATTATTATCAATATATTTGTTTTTACCAGTTAATAAAGACATTTTAGATTTTAAAGATGTATGTCTAAAATTATTGATAGATACTTTTTTATCTGCTTTACTCATGATCTTACCTTCTTTATATTTCGGTCTAGAAATAGATAAACCAAATATTTTCAATCTTGATGAACTATCAATAATCATTTTTAAATATTTATCATCGATACTATTAATCAAATCATAATTTTGTAGTTCTAATACATTAGTATCGTATTTTTTATAAGAACATACTGGCAAAGGATACATATGATGAATAACGCCATCAATAATTTGATAAGCATCTTCATCAAATAATTCAGGAAACCAATTAAGTGCGTTAATAATGGCTTCTATTGGATGTCTAAA
>CACZQD010000032.1 GCA_902783215.1 uncultured Erysipelotrichaceae bacterium | reverse complement strand
ATTTTTTTTCTCTTTCTGTATCTGCTTCAACTCTTAAAGCTGATACTACTTCACTTTCAGAAACTTCAACAGTGGGTTCAACTTTCTTTTTAGTTGTCTTTTTATTATTTGTTAATAATAATTCACTAGGCATGGTAACATAATAGATACTAAGTACTAAAATTAAACTAAATAGCGTTAAAAACCATAAATTTTTCTTCTTTATCATATTTTCCTCCTCGTACTACTAGATTATATTAATAAAATTAATAAATATTCTAAAAAAGTGTAAAGGAAAATGTAAAATATATAAAAACATTACTACTATTTTAAATAATATGATATAATGATAAAGATAGGAGGAGAATATATGAAAAGGATTTTTGTATTTATTACGATTTGTGTCAGTTTTTTTGCAATTAACAGTGTTAAAGCATATGATAAATATAATATGGGTGAAATAATTAAATGGAATCAATATGATTATGTTGTTTTATCTAATAGTAACAGCGACGAAGATTCGGTAAAAGTAGTTAGACTTGATCCATTAACACATGAGGAAATAGAAGCTACTGGTGTTAGTGTAAATAGTAATATTTTATCTACATATGATGTTAGCAAAGGACAAATGGCATATTATAGTAGCGAAACTTGTGGATATGTAGATGGTGTAGTATATACTAGTGGATGCACTAATAGTTATGAAGATAGTGATGTTAAAAAAGTATTAGATAAATGGGTTGAACAATATAATGATTCTGTTTTAGAATTAGATGATAATGTAAAAGTTAAATTACTTGAATTAGATACTTTACCAAATATTGATGAAAATACAGAAGAATATAATTCAATTATTTCACAAATTATTTCTGGAATGACTACTGATGATTATATTTTGACTGCAATTCCACATTCTCAAGCAAGATATTTGGTAATGGCTTTATCAACTAGTAATCAACCAACTCACAATGTTAACGTTAATATTTATGATCCTGGATTTGTAAATCCTGTTATAAATATAAAAAAATCTGCATTGAATCCTGAGAATATATCAACAAATGATAATGATGAAGCAAAAGTGGGAAATAATAATAATAATTCATCTGGTGATAATACAGTTAATGTAGCTAATACTCTACTTAAACAATCTATTTTAACACTAATCATAGGAGGATTAATTATAGTAATTGGTGTTATCATATATATTGTAAATAAGAAAAGAAAATAAATCAGGTTAATTACTTGATTTTTTTCATTTATTCTTGACAAAAAAATATATATAGTGTATAAATTATAAATAGAAACGGAGGCTTATATGTCAAAAAGTTTAGTTATAGTCGAATCACCTAGTAAGACTAAACCAATTGAAAAATATTTAGGTAGTGGATATAAAGTATTATCAAGTAAAGGACATGTTCGTGATTTATCTACACGTGGTAAATTTGGTTTTGGTGTAGATATAGAAAATGACTTTAAACCAGATTATATTACTATGAAAGGTAAAGGTAATGTCATTAAAGAATTAAAAAGCGAAGCTAAAAAAGTTGATCATGTTTTTCTCGCAACCGATCCTGACCGTGAAGGAGAAGCTATTAGTTGGCACTTAAAAGATGTTTTAGGACTTGCTGATAATGATTATGATCGTGTTGTATTTAACGAAATAACTAAGGGCGCAGTTAACGAAGCATTTAAGCATACACGTAAAATAGATGATAATTTAGTTAATAGTCAAGAAACTAGAAGAATATTAGATCGTATAATAGGATTTAGACTTTCTAAATTAATTCAAAGGAAAACAGATGGTAGTAGTGCGGGCAGAGTACAAAGTGTTGCTTTAAAACTTATTGTTGATAAGGAAAGAGAGATTTTAAGATTTAATCCAGAAGAGTATTGGAAAGTAATTGCACATTTTTCAGATTTTGATGCTGAATTATTTAATTATAAGCATAAAGATATAACAATTAAAGATGAAATAGAAAAAAATAAAGTAATGGATGAGTTAGGTAATTCTTTTACAATTGAATCTGTTGATAAAAAAAGTAAAAATAAGAATTCTAAGTTTCCATATATTACTAGTACTTTACAACAAGATGCATCAAATAAATTGAATTTTAATGCTCGTAAAACTATGCAAATAGCTCAAAAACTATATGAAGGAATTGAAATATCTGAAGGCCCAGTTGGTTTAATCAGTTATATGCGTACTGATTCTACTAGATTATCTAATGAATTTGTTGCTAGTACATATAAATTTATTGAAGCTAAATATGGTAAAGAATATGTTGGTAGTGTGAAAGTATCGAAGAAAAAAGATAATGTTCAAGATGCTCATGAAGCTATTAGACCTACTAGTATTAAACGTACTCCAGAAAGCGTTAAACCATATCTATCTAATGATGAATTTAAATTATATCGAATGATTTATTACCGTACTTTAGCATCATTAATGAAAGCTGCTCAAACATTAAATACTACTGTAATATTAGATAATAATGACTATCAATTTAAAGCTAGTGGACAAATTATTACTTTTGATGGATATTTAAAAGTATATAAAGATTATGAAGATACTAAAGATAAAGAATTACCTCCATTAGATACATATAAATCAAAGATATTAATCTCACAAGATATTGAATCAGAACAACATTTCACACAACCTCCTGCACGTTATACAGAAGCAAAACTAATAAAAGAAATGGAAGAATTAGGAATAGGAAGACCAAGTACTTATGCAACAACTATGGATATAATAAAAAAAAGAGGTTATGCAACTTTAGAACAAAAGAAATTTGTTCCAACTGAAATTGGCTTTGAAATAACAGATAGTTTACAAGAATATTTTAGTCACTTAATTAATGTTGAGTATACTGCCAATATGGAAACTGATTTAGATAAAATAGCTGATGGTAAAAGTGATTATGTAAAAGTATTAAAAAATTTTTATAAAGACTTTGAACCAGCTGTTGAAAATGCTATGGATAAAATGCCTAAAAAAGAAGCTGAAGAAACAGGAGAGGATTGTCCTGAATGTGGTCATCCACTAGTATACCGTAAGGGTAAATATGGTAAATTTATAGCGTGTAGTAACTTTCCAAAGTGCAAATACATAAAAAGTGAAGCTAGTGCTCAAAAAGAAATATGTGATTGTATCAATTGTGATGGAAAAATAATTGAAAAAAGATCTAAACGTGGAAAAATATTCTATGGATGCAATAATTATCCAAAATGTAAAACTGCTTTCTGGGATGAACCTATAGGAAAGAAATGCCCTAATTGTAACAATATGTTAGTAAAAAAAGGTAAAAAAATAAAATGTAGTAGTTGTGATTATAAGGAAGATTAACTTCCTTTTTCTATACACTTTTTTCTTATTATTTACTATAAGTATTGTTAAAAAGATAAATATTTGATAAAATTAATAAAGAATAGAGGTGTCTTATGAAGAAAAAAGGTTTTACGTTAATAGAATTACTTGCCGTATTGGTAATACTAGCTATAATAGCTTTAATAACAATACCAATAGTAATAAGAACAATAAATAACTCAGAAGAAGAGTCAGAAAAGCAAAGTATCTTAGGATATGCACGAGCAATAGAAGACGATATAGCAAATTATATGATGATAAATGCAGGTAAAAAATATACAGATTATGTTCTTCCTGATAATTTAGATTATAAAGGGAATGATGTAAAATGCTCTAATCATAATGTATCAAGTGATGGAAAACTAACTATGGCGTGTTGTAAAGTTGTTGGTGGAACAGGAACTGGATATAATTATGAAAGTGGTAAAGTAGAGAAGAGTACAGATACAAGTTGTAATGCTAAAGATGATAGTGGTGACAATCCAGAAAATAATAGTGAAGATATAATCAATAATAAAACATATGACATTGGAGAAGAAGTAACTGTAAGGGGAGAAGAATATAATGTCATAGGAGAAGGTAGCGATTATGTAACATTGCTAAAACAAGAACCATTAACAGTAGCAGAAGTAAACACATATGGAGGAGAAGGAACAGAGAATAATCATGTAAATAAGTATGTTCGAGTTAATGCAGGAACAGCATATAACTATAATGGTTATGGAGGAATGGCATACTATTCAAGTCCAACATGTGGATATGTTAATGGGTCATTTGATATATCAGGATGTGAAAGTGAAAATGCAGTAAGTTATATCACATCAGAAATAAAATATGTAGTAGATGCATGGGCAGCAGATAAATTTACAAGTACAGATTTAAAAGAAGTAGAAGGATATAAAGCAAGATTAATTCAATTTAATGAATTGCAACAATTTTATCCAAATTGCGATGGAAGTGCTGGATCTTGTTCCAAAGAAAGTACCACACCAAGCTGGTTATATAATAATAGTTACGATTATTGGACAATGAGTCAATATAAAAATTCTTCCACACTTGTGTGGCCCGTAAACTTCGATGGAGGCTTGTTCCGCACCGATGTCTTCTACAGATACGGTGGTGTGGT
>CACZQD010000031.1 GCA_902783215.1 uncultured Erysipelotrichaceae bacterium | reverse complement strand
TTATCGCAAACAGAGAAAAAGATTTGTTTATTAATGAACAAATTCGTGCTAAAGAAGTCATGGTCATTGGCCCAAAAGGAGAACAATTAGGTACTAAGCAGTTGAAAGATGCTTTAACGTTAGCTTCATATGCTGGATTTGATTTAGTATTGATTAATCCTAAAGGTAATCCACCTGTATGTAAGATAATGGATTATAATAAGTTTAAATATGAAAACAAGAAAAGAGCTAAAGAAAATATTAAAAAACAAAGAAGTACTAATTTGGAAATGAAGGAATATCGTTTATCGGTTTCAATTGATGTTCACGATTTTGATACTCGTGTAAGAAATTCAAAAAAGTATTTAGAAAAAGGACATAAGGTTAAAGCATCTATACGTTTTAGAGGACGTGAGATGGCTCATACTGATTTAGGTCGGGATGTTCTTATTCGTTTTGCTGATGCCTTGAATGATGTAGCTGATATTGAGAAAAAGCCGGTTTTAGATGGTAGAAACATGACAATGATTCTTATGCCAAAAAAAGAGAAATAGGAGGAATAGTATGCCAAAATTAAAGAAACATAGTGGAATGTCAAAAGTATTTGGAAAAAATGGAAAAATGGGACATCCAGGAACAAGACACAATACTGGAAAGAAAAATGCTGCTTCAAATAGAAGTGGAAGAAAAGCATCATATTTAAGTAAAAGTGATGCAAAAAGATTAAAGAATGTTAATTATTAAAGGAGGAATTTAGATGGCAAGAGTTAAAGGTGGAAATATTCATAAGAAAAGAAGAGTAAAAGTTTTAAAACAAGCAAAAGGATATTTCGGAAGTAAACATAGACTATATAAAACTGCTAAAGAACAAGTTATGCATTCATTAAAATATGCATATAGAGATAGAAGACAAAAGAAAAGAGAAATGCGTAAATTATGGATTACAAGAATTAACGCAGCATGCCGTATGAATGGAATTAGTTATTCAAAATTCATTAATGGATTAAATAAAGCTGGTGTTAGTATTAACCGTAAAATGTTAAGTGAGGTTGCAATTGATAATCCTGCATCATTTACTCATTTAGTTGAAGTTGCAAAAAAAGGTTTAGAAGGTAAAACAGTAAAAGAAGAAGTAAAAGCATCTGTAAAAAAAGAATCAACTAAGAAAGAAACACCAAAGAAAGAAACATCAAAAAAAGCAGTAGATTATAGTAAAATGACTGTAGCTGAACTAAAAAAGGTTGCAGCTGATAAAAAAATAGCAGGTTATTCAACTATGAAAAAAGCTGAATTAGTAGAAGCATTATCAAAATAAGCATGGGAACATGTTTATTTTTTTTCTTGCTAAAATGATTAAAATATGATATATTATTTATGGTGAAGATAAGTGGCTTTAAAAGATTTATTTAAGAAAAAAGATAAAAATCTTATTATTGAATCAAATACACCAATTGATGAGTTATTACCTATTGGCTCTATTGTCACTTTGCCTGATATTAATTATCGAATGATGATTATTGGTATTAAACAATTATCGATTGATAATCACGAATATGATTATATTGGTGTACCTTATCCATCTGGATTAATGGGTGATGATAGTACATTATTGTTTAATAATGATGAAATTATGGAAATAAATAATATAGGTTTTCAAGATAGTGAAAGATTTGAATTTATTGACCAATTGAAGGAATATTTAAAGAGGTGAGTTTATGGATGGAATTATTATTATTGCAGTTATTGTAGCGGTTTGTGTTTATTTTAGAAGATTTGATAAAGGAGTATATGGAGTAGCTATAGTTGATATATTCTTAAGAATATTTAATTATTTAATCACACATGTTAAAATAGATGGCATTACTGAATATTTAACAAAATATTTACCTAAATCAATACCTGCAGTTATAAAACATTATACATCAGATATAGTTTGCGATTTACTAATATGGGCATATGTAATTATAATGGGAATATTTTTATTTTATACTATTAAGGCATTTATTAAGAAGAAATAGACTTTTAAGTCTTTTTTTTGAATAAATTATTTACAAATACATTTGTTTGTGTTATGATTAAGTAGGTGGTAAAATGTATGAATATATTAAAGGTGTAGTAACAGATAATCAAAGTAATTATATTGTTTTAGAAAATAATGGTATAGGATATTTGATTTATGTTGCAAGTCCATATAGTTTTGAAAATAAGGAATATAAAATATATATATATCAATATGTCAGAGAAGATGAAATTACTTTATATGGGTTTAAAACTAAAGAAGAAAAAGATTTGTTCTTAAAACTAATTAATGTAAAAGGATTAGGATGTAAAATGGCAATGCCTATGTTTGCTACTGGTTCAATAGATGGTATTGTTGATGCTATTGAAAGAGAAAATATACTTTATTTAAAAAAATTTCCTAAAATTGGTGATAAAGTAGCTAGACAAATTATATTAGATTTAAAAGGTAAATTAGCTCATACTGATAATGTAACAAATGGAATCAATAATGATGAATTAGTTGAAGCATTAAAAGGATTAGGTTATAAAGCTAATGATATAAAGAAAGTATTACCAAAAATAAAACAAGATTCAAGTATCGAAGAACAAATTAAAGAAGCTTTAAAATTGTTATTAAAATAGAGGTGATTTAATGGAACGTGTAATTACTCAAGATGAATTACAAGAGGATAATTTTGAAAAAAATATTAGACCATTAAGTTTGGAAGAATATGTTGGCCAAAGTGAAATGAAAGAAAATTTATCTATTTTTATGAAAGCTGCTAAAATGCGTGAAGAATCATTAGATCATGTGTTATTATATGGTCCACCAGGATTAGGTAAAACAACTATGGCAAATATTATAGCTAATGAGATGGGGGTATCTATTAAAATAGCAAGTGGACCTGCTATTGAAAAAAGTGGTGATTTAGCAGCAGTTTTATCTGCACTAGAACCAGGAGATGTATTATTTATTGATGAAATACATCGTATTCCTAAATTTGTTGAGGAAATACTTTATTCAGCAATGGAAGATTTTGTACTTGATATCATTATTGGTTCTGATGCATCAAGCAGAAATATAAGAATAGATTTACCTCCGTTTACTTTAGTCGGTGCGACAACAAGAGCAGGAGATTTAACTGGTCCACTTCGTGATCGTTTTGGTATTGTTTGTAAATTAAAATATTATACGGAAGAAGAGTTAAAGCAAATTGCACTACGTACTAGTAAGGTATTAGATTGTAATATAGATGATGATGCAGCCTTAGAATTAGCACGTAGGAGCAGAGGTACTCCTAGAGTTGTAAATAGATTGTTTAAAAGAGTAAGAGATTACGCATTAGTCATGGGTAATGGTGTTATTGACTTAGAAATTGCTAAGTTAGCTTTAGATAAATTAAAGGTTGATGCTTTAGGCCTAGATGATACTGATTATCATTTACTTAAATCAATTATTGAAAAATTTAATGGTGGGCCTGTTGGAATTGAAGCAATTGCATCTAGTATCGGTGAAGAACAAACCACAATTGAAGATGTATATGAACCATATTTATTACAAATTGGGTTATTAAAACGTACATCTAGGGGTAGAATAGTTACAAAATTAGCATATGATCACTTAAATATGCCATATCCATTCAATAAATGATTGTTAAATTGTAAAAAAAATAGTATAATGTAAAAGTAGTGAGGTGATATAATGACAAAAAAGGAAGAAGCAGTAGAATTAATTAATAAAAAAATAAATAAACAAACATTCTTGTCATATAAAGAAATAGCAGAATTAACAGGATATCACCCTAAATATATATTAAAATTAAAAAAAGAAATAATAGATGGAACTATTAAGTTAGTACATGGTAATAAAAATAGAGAACCAATTAATAAAATGGATGAGAAAGAAAGACAATATATAGTAAGTCTTTATAAGAGAAGTAATGCGAGTATTAAAAGATTTTGTAAGTTCTATGGCCGTCGTAGTTATTCTTGTGTATACAATGTTTTAAAGGATGCAGGTTTAATAGAAAATACAGAAAAGGTAAAATAATCGAAAAATATCAAAACCCTCTTGACACATGGGGGGGGGGTAAATGATATAATAAATACAGAAGGTAAGATCTGTATTTATTTTTTAGTACAAGAATTTTATCATTCTTTAGGATGTGATAAAAAATGTTAAGTAGAAAAGAAAGTAAAATAATAACAGTATCTATTATATCATTTGCAGTTGTAGCTTTAATAGGATTAATATATGCAGCATTTACAGGACAATTAAATATAACGGGAACGTCAGTACAAAGAAGATCATCTTGGGATATACACTTTGAAAATTTATCGTCTATAACTACAACAGGTTCAGCAAAAGTATTATCTGAACCATCATTAAATGGCGATACTTCAATAGAAGATTATAATGTTTCAACAACATCTCCAGGTGATCAAATATCTTTTACATTTAAAGTTATCAATGATGGTAATTATGATGCTGAAATATCCAGTATAAATATTGGAACACCAACATGTACTGGAACAGACGAAACAAGTAATAATAATGTATGTAATAATCTAACATATACCTTAACAGATGAAAATGGAGCAAGTATACAAGTAGGAGATAAATTATTAGCTAAAGATTCAAAAGTTATGAAAGTAACACTTCTTTATCAAGAATTTAGTGATGCTAGTTTACTTCCTACAGCTGATGTATCAATAGGTGGTTTAGGAATAACTATTAATTATGAACAATCAGGTTCTGCTTTAGTAAAAGATAATGGAGAAGTTGTTGATTATAAGGTATATCATGTTGGTGATAAAGCGACAGTAAATAATGAAGATTACTGGGTAATAGAGAATAGTGGTGTTGGACAAGATTACGTAGTTGCTTTAAAGGATTTACCTTTGACAGCGGCAGAAATAGTAGCAGCTGGAGGTGATGTAGGATTTACGCATTCGGATGGGGTGACTGGAGGTGTTTTATATGGAAGTAATGAAATATATGAGACTTCTAGTATAAAAAATATTGTAGATAATTGGACAGAATCTAAATTTGTAGAAGGCCAATTAAAAAATGTAAATAATTATAATGCAAGATTAATTCAACGTAGTGAATTAATTAGTGGATTAGGTTATCTTAATAGAACATCGGATCAAGATGTTAATAGCAATGTACCAATTTGGGTGTATAGTGATAAATATTTTTATTGGACTATGACTCCTTACCAGAATAATCGTGTTGTTATTGTACAGAAAAACGGAAATATTAGAAATTTTGGCGTTGGTAGTTACTATGATGGACCTGCTGTCCGACCTGTCATCAATGTCTACAAATCAGCTTTGGAAGAATAGAGAAAATTAACTCTATTCTTTTTTTATCCAAAAATATATTTATACATATAATACCATAGAGGTGTATTATGCTTAGTTTGGATGAATTAAAAATTAATCAAAGAGCGATTATTAAAAATATTGAATGTGATAAAACTGTTAAGATTAGACTTTTGGATATGGGTTTTCAAAATGGTGAAGAGATTGTTCATGTATTAAATAGTCCTAGTAAACTTATTAAAGCATATTTAATTAAAAACACTTTAATTGCTATTAGAAATAGTGATGTAAAGAATATTTTAGTGGAGGTTATTGATGATGAGAATAGCTTTAATAGGAAATCCTAATGTAGGTAAAAGCACTTTATTTAATTCTTTGACTGGTCTTAGGCAACATACTGGTAATTGGACTGGTAAAACGGTTGGAGTTGCTGTGGGGTATTATAATGATTTAGAAATATATGATTTGCCTGGAACTTATTCTTTAATACCACATTCAGAGGAAGAAAAAGTTACATCGGAATTTGTTTTGCACAAGGATTATGATATAGCTGTTGTTGTATGTGATGCTTTATGTTTGGAGAGAAATTTAAATTTAGTATTACAAACTATGGAAGTTACAGATAATGTTATTATGTGTGTCAATTTAATGGATGAAGCTAAACGAAAGGGAATAGAAATAGATCTTGATAAACTATCTAATTTGCTGGGAATACAAGTAATTGGGATGAGTGCGATAAAGAATGATGGTATTAGTGAATTAATTAAGAGTATTAATAATATTAACTCTAATCCTCAAAAAATAGTATATGATGATATAATTGAAGAAAGTATAAATACCGTTCGTTTAACTAGTAATAGTCGCTTTGAGGCTATTAGTTTGATTATGCAAAATAAATCCGATGATGCTAAAGTGGTAAGATCATATTTAATTGATAAGGGTATTGATTTTAATGAAAAAATACTAAATAAGAAAATGGAAATTTGTAAAAGTATTAGTAAAGAGGTTGTTCATAATACTAAACACTATTCGCAAAGTAAATGGGATAAAATATTGACTAATAAGTTAACTGGTATTCCAATAATGGTTTTTATGTTAATATCTATATTATATATTTCAATCATAGGCGCTAATTATCCGTCTAAATTGTTATTTAAATTTTTTAATTGGTTAGGTGTTATAATTGAATCTGGATTACATTTTCTTCATATACCTAGTGTCATTATTAATCCATTAATATATGGAGTTTATCGTGTAACAACGTGGGTTGTTGCAGTAATGCTTCCGCCAATGGCTATTTTTTTCCCTTTATTTACTTTACTTGAAGATTTAGGAGTATTACCTCGTATTGCTTTTAATTTAGATGGTTATTTCAGTAAAAGTAATGCTTGTGGTAAGCAAGCACTTACAATGTGTATGGGTTTTGGTTGCAATGCTGTTGGAGTAACAGGAACTCGAATTATTGATTCTCCAAGAGAGAAATTAATTGCTATTTTAACAAATTCATTTGTACCTTGTAATGGAAGGTTTCCATCTTTATTATCGGTTTTAACTATGTTTTTTATAAGTCGTAGTATTATTTTCAAATCATTAATTAATGCTTTATTACTTGGGTTAATTATTGTGTTAGGGGTTTTTATGACGTTGCTGGTATCAAAAATTTTATCAAACACTATTTTAAAAGGTGAATCTTCTATGTTTATTTTAGAATTACCTCCATATCGTAAACCGCAGATAAAAAAGATAATTATTAGATCTTTACTTGATAGAACTATTTTTGTATTGGGTCGTGCGTTAATTATAGCTGCACCTATGGGGTTAATTATATATTTGTTAACTAATATTAATATAAGTGGTGTTAGTTTATTGTCTCATTTAAGTAATATATTAAATCCAGTAGGTAAGTTTATTGGACTTGATGGAGTGATACTTACAGCCTTTCTATTAGGAATAGCTGCTAATGAGATAGTGGTTCCTATAATGTTGATGATTTATATATCAAATAGTTACTTAATAGATATAACTAATTTAGATTATATGAAACAAGTGTTATTAAGTAATAATTGGAGTATAGTTACAGCTATTTGTTTTCTAGTTTTTGTATTATTTCATTTTCCATGTTCAACTACTCTTTTAACAATAAAGAAAGAAACGGGTAGTATTAAATGGACTGTTGTATCCGCTTTTTTACCACTTTTTATAGGATTTATATTATGTTTTATTATTTATCATATATCATTATTGTTTTAAAACTATTGAGTTTATCTTAATAGTTTTTGCTTATTTGAAATAAAAATATTTACTTAATTATAAAATTATGGTAATATTTATTTATAAATATAATAGTTGAGAGGAAATGTTAATATGTTTTGGATACTAGCTTTTTTACTTACTGCTATACCAGTTGGACTAATTATGCTTGGTATATATTATATGAATGAACATGAGAAACAACCACTTTGGATGTTAGCTATTTCGTTTGTCGGTGGATGGGGAGTTTTCTTTTTAGTTCGTTATATATCTGGATTATTAAATGGTAGAGTATATGAAATGAGTTCAGATTCTCCATTTTTAACCCATAATTGGGAATTTTTCTTAATAGCATTTGGTATGATTGCGGTAGTTGAGGAATTATCTAAGTTTATTATTGCTAATATATGTTCTTTTAGAAGTAAAAGATTTAAATATCCATATGATGGTATTGCTTATGCTGTATTTGTTTCATTAGGTTTTGCTTTTATTGAAAATTTTAAATATTTATATGAACAAGGTATGGGAGTTGCTATTTCAAGAGCTTTATTCACAATACCTGCACATGCTGCTTTTGGTGTTGTAATGGGATATTATTTAGGACTTTCAAAAGTATGTAAAATAAAAGGGATGAGTAAGGAATCCTTAAAAATGCGATATATTGCTTTTTTCTCACCTCTTTTACTTCATGGATTATATGATTATATATGTAATTTTAATATTCCGCAAGCCCGCTATATTTTAATTGGTTATACTGTTGCTCTTTATGCATTAGCTTTTTATAAAATGGTTAAGTTTAATAAATTAGATATAAATATGTATCAAAAAAAAGGAACATATCAAAAAGATGATATTGTTTGGGATTATAAGGATGAATTATCTGAAAAAGCTGATTATATTCAAAACAAATTATTTGAACAAAGAGAACAAGGGAATTGGAATGTTAATAATCAAAATAGAACTAATCAAAATTTAAATATGTCGATGTTTTCAGGAGGTCAACAAACACAAAACTTTAGCGCAAATCAAAGTGTTAATCAAAATAATACTGTTTCAGAAAATAATAATTATGATCAAGGAGCAAATAATAATTAATTTGTTTCTTTTACTATATGAGGTGATTAAATGTCAAAAATTTATATATTAGGTCATGAAAATCCGGATGTAGATTCTATTGTGAGTGGTTATTTATTAGAAAAGTATTTAAGTATGAAAGGTATGAATACAGAATTTATTATTCCAGATGAAGAAATTGATTTGGAGACAATAAATATTTGTTTAAAATACGGATTAGATGCACAAAAATATCAAAAACCATTATCTAAAGGTTTTAATCAATATATATTAGTTGATCATAATGACCGAGAAGTAAATGGTGAAATAATAGCTATATTTGATCATCATCCTTCTTTCAAAGAAAACAAAATTAAACATTATTATAATAAACGAATTAGTTCTACAACTTGTTTAATTTGTCAAAATAATGAAGATATGTTTTCTGATGATGATTTAAAACTTGCGTTTGTTGCTGCAATGGTTGATACAGCTTCTTTTCACTCTACTAAAGGTAGAAAAATAGATAATGAATGGATTAAGAAAATTTGTAATCAAAGGGAAATTAATTATGATGAAATTTATCAAAGTGGTTTGATGTTAACAAATTTAAATAACTTAAATTTAGCAGCGCTTCATGGATTAAAAAAATATCATATTGATGATATAGTTATGGAAGCAAGTTATATTCAAATTGCAGATGTTAATCAAAATGTTATAGATAATATGCTTGATTATTTGAAAGATTATCGTAATAAGAAGAAGTTAACATGTTTTGTTTTTATTGTTCATGATATGGTAAAGTTTGCCAGTAAAGTTTATATATTGTTTCATAACAATATTAAAATTAAAAATTATAAGACATATGCATCTCGTGGAGATCAAATAATACCTGATTTATTGAAATTAATAAAAAAACATGATATATTATAATAGTAAGAAAGGGTGGTGTATTAGTGTGAGAAAAACAATATTTGAATTAAAGGATAGTGAAGGGAAAAAAGTTGAGAGAGAATTGTTAAATACTGCTTATGGTAGACAATACAATATGGTTATTGGTATTTTGTTACTATTTCCAATTGTATTAGTTATTTGTGATGTTATTACTGCTTTTGTTGATAAATCAGATGATTATTTTTCACGAGGAATTATGTTTGATATTGCGTATTTATTTATAACATTACTATTTTTTATCATTTGTAAATTAAAATGGTTTGAATTGATCAAAACATATTATGATGAAGTTTATTCAAAAAACAAAAAAGAAACACATAAAGAAAAATAACATATGAGGTAACTTATATGTTTTTTAACGTTATATGTTTTTTAATACTATTTTCATTGACTTATAGGTTGAAATAGTGTTACCATGTACAAAGTTAAAAAAGTTTTAAGAAAAAAAGGAAAATATAGTTTTAAATTGTATAATATATATGAGGGAAGATAATAAATACTTAGGAGGATATATGTTACAAATAAAAAATATTACGAAAATTTATAAAACAGCATCATTAAAGCAAAAGGCTTTAAACAAAGTTAGTATTAATTTTCGAAAATGTGAATTTGTTTCCATTTTAGGGGCAAGTGGAAGTGGTAAAACTACTTTACTAAATATTATTGGAGGATTAGATAAATATACAACAGGGGATTTGATTATTAATAATAAATCAACTAAAAAGTATAAAGATCGTGATTGGGATTATTATCGTAATCATTCAGTTGGTTTTGTGTTTCAAAGTTATAACTTAATACCTCATCAGTCGGCACTTTCAAATGTTGAATTATCATTAACTCTTTCAGGTGTCAGTAAAAAAGAGAGAAGAAGAAGAGCTATAAAAATTTTAAAAGAAGTAGGACTTTCGGAGCATATTCATAAAAAACCTAATCAAATGTCTGGTGGACAAATGCAGAGAATAGCTATTGCACGCGCACTTGTTAATGATCCAGATATATTGCTTGCTGATGAACCTACTGGGGCGTTAGATAGTAAAACTAGTTTACAAATTATGGATTTATTAAAGAAGATTGCTAAAGATAGACTTGTTATTATGGTTACACATAATCCAGAGTTAGCACACAAATATTCAACTAGAATTATTAAACTTTCTGATGGAATGATTATTGATGATTCTAATCCTTTTGAAGATAATAATGAAGATGTTATAGATAAGCATAAAAGAAAAAAAATATCGATGTCTTTTATTACAGCTTTATCATTAAGTTTAAATAATTTAATGACTAAAAAAGGGCGTACATTATTAACTGCTTTTGCTGGTTCTATTGGTATTATTGGTATTGCTCTTATTCTGTCACTTAGTAGTGGTGTTCAAAACTATATTAAAAAAGTTCAGCAAGATACTTTATCTAGTTATCCTATTACAATTGAGGAAGAGTCTATTGATATGTCATCAATGCTTCAAACATTAATGCAAAATGATAAAGATCATGATCATGGTAAAGATAAAGTTTATTCTAATAATATCATTAATGAAATGGTTAATAGTATGAATTCTAAAATTCAGACAAATAATTTAAAGAAGTTTAAAAAGTATATAGATAATGATAAAAGTCATATTAAAGATTATACTAGTGCGATTCAATATGGATACAATTTAGATTTACAAATTTATAATACAAAAGATGGAATAGTTAAGTCTAATCCTACTGATATTTTTGAAACTATGGGTCTTGAAATGGGCCATAATCAAATGTCTAGTAGTTTTGTCAAAACTGATGTTTTTATGGAATTAATTGATAATCAACAGTTATTAAAAGATCAATATGATTTATTGGCTGGAAAATGGCCTGATGAAGCAAATGAAATGGTTTTGATAGTAGATGAGAATAATGAAATTAGTGATTATGCATTGTATGCAATAGGATTAAAGAATCAAGAAGATATTAAAGATGTATTTAAAAAGACTAAAGATAGTGAAAAGAAAGAATTATCTGAAAAAGTTACTAGTTATTCTTATGAAGATTTACTTAATTATTCATTTAAGGTATTATTAAATACTGATTACTTCGTTAAAGAAAATGGTTTATGGATTGATAAAAGTAGTGATGAAGAGTATTTAAAAAATAAATTAGACGATGCTTTAGAAGTAAAAATAAGTGGTATTGTTAAGTTGGGAGAGGATACTAAAGGAATATCTACTACTGGTATGATTGGGTATACTTCTAAATTAACAAATTATGTTATTGATAAGATTAATAATACGGAGATAGTTAAAGAACAAAAGAATAATCAAAAGGTAAATATATTTACAGGATTAGAGTTTGATAGTAAAGAAGAATTTAGTATGAATAATTTGAGTGTTGCGCAACAACAATATTTATCTAGTCTTTCTAGTGAAGAATTATCTCAAGTATTAAAATCTTATAGTGAGAATAATCTAGCTAGTTATGATACTAATCTCGAAAAATTAGGTGTGGTTGATTTAGATAATCCTTCAAGTATTAATTTATATGC
>CACZQD010000030.1 GCA_902783215.1 uncultured Erysipelotrichaceae bacterium | reverse complement strand
AATATGTAAATCATAAACCATCATTAACTCTCCTACTATTTATCTAATTTATTATTTAATAATTTCCAGTTTAATTCCCACAAAGCATTACGATTACTATCCCACGTTAATCTTTTTTTAGCTTCATCAAATGTTAACCATTCTACCTTTGTATGCTCATGTGATAATGTTATATTTTCTTTTGAAGCATCAATCCCAAAACAGTGCTCATAAATAAGATAAACATCTTCGCCCCATATAAATTCTTTAGTAACATTTACTACTGGCATAGTACTGATAGATTTTAATTCAATCACATTAGCATCATAACTAATTCCAGCCTCCTCATTAGCTTCTCGTTTACAAGCTTCAAGATAAGTTTCTCCTTCTTCTACTCCCCCAGCAATTCCTTGCCATCTTTCCTTTTTTCCTGACCTACAGAATATCCCATATAAGTATTGACCAGTTTCATCCTTTTTATATGGAAATGCTAATATCTGATGTGGTTGTCTCATTATATCTCCTCCTATATTTGATTATACAACTAATTAACACATAATTCAATAAAATAATTTTATTTTTTATAATAAATATGGTATTATAATGCTGGTGATTAACTAATATGAAAAAAACTAATTGGGGACTTATAGGGTGCGGCAAAGTTGTTTTAAAAAATAAAAAAACACCCTTTTTAAATAAAAAAAATAATATTAAAGCAATCTGTACTACAGATATTGAACATTCTAGAAATGCTTGTAAAAAGTTAAATATTAAACATTGTGGATGTTACGAAAATGTTTATAATATGTTAAAACATGAATCATTAGATGCTATTTATATTTGCACTCCACCTAAATATCATTTTGACTATTTAAATATATTATCTAATTATTCAATACCAATTATTTATGTTGAAAAACCTTTTGTCTTAAACAAACAACAAGCATCCATCATATTAAAACAATTTAAAAATTCCAAAACCCAAGTTTACATCGCCAACTATAAAAGATTAACCAATCAAGTAATTATTTTGAAACGATTGCTTAATAGTAAAATATATGGGAAAATAATTAGTGTAGATGGATATTTCGATAGAATTTTTGATAAAAAATTACTAGACAATAGTTGGATATATAATAAAGATATATCCGGTGGTGGTCGTTTTTTTGACATTGCACCACATATTTTAGATACATTATACTATTTATTAGGACCATTTAAATATATTAAAAGTAATGTTCTTTATAAACAAAAAGAGCATAATTGTGAAAGTTCAGTGACCACAACATTTAAAATTGATGATATTAAATGTTCCTTATATTTCAACTTAAATTCAAAAAAAGATAGAGACCTAATATATATCAAGTGCCAAAAAGCTCATATTGTAACTTCTATAAACAGAAAAATACCTATATTAATATTTGATTTAAAGAATAACTTAATTAAAAAAATCAAATTTAGAAACAATAAAATTTGGGGAATGGAAGCTATTGATACTATTCATGATATAATCAACAAAAAAAATACCAATCCAATAACTAGTTTACAAGATGCATATATCATTCAATCATATATTGAAGAAATATTAACAAGTACCAATGAATTATAGTTAGAACAAAAGCCAAAAAAAATTTTTTACTAGTGAACCTCACGGTTCACATTTTCTGCTTCATAGAAACAAATGTTTCTCGACAGACCAGTATTGGATAGTCGCTACCCTACATTTATATTTTTAGTTAAAATTTAGATTGACTGAAGTTCTTTTAATCCCTTCATATACTTTTTTACTCCTTCAAACATTATATTGGTACTGGCATTTATATCTCTATCATTTTGATTGGTACATCTTGGACATTCCCATTTTCTGATACTTAAATCTTTTACCTCTTCATTCTTATATCCGCATTTTGAACATAGTTGACTACTGGCATAATATGGATCTACTTGGTAAAATATCCTTCCTTTCCATTCACACTTATACTTTAATTGTCTTATTAACTCATACCATGATGTATCTAAAATATATTTTTATAGATGTTTGTTTTGTACCATTTCTTTGATTTTTAATTTCTCTGTCACAATAATATCGTTTTCATCAGTTAACCTCTTACTTATACTGTGCAAAAGATATTTTCTGGCATTCTTTAGTTTTTTATATACTGTTTGAATCTTCTTTATTATTTTATATCTATTTTTACCTCAGGATTTAGCTCTTGATAGCCATTTATTTAAGCCTGCTATCTTTTGTTCATACTTCTTTATATATTTATTATTGATATATTTTTCATAACTACTAGTAATTACTAAATCTTTTATTCCTAAATCTATTCCCACAATATTAGAAGGTATTACGTTAGGAATAATTTTATCTTCCTCTACACATAAACTAACGTAGTACTTACCAGCTTCTTTATAGATAGTTGCATTTATGATTCTTCCATTAAATTTTTTTAAATGATGATATCCTCTTATATTGATTTCTTTTAATTTAGGTAATTTTATTATTCTTTTTTTTAAATCAATACTTATACTATTATATTTTTGACCCTTATAAGTACTCCTTATATTACTAGTACGATATGATGGTCTTGATTTTATTTTTGATTTAAATTTAGGTTTATCGGCTATTTTATTATGATATCTTTTAAAAGCATCTTCTAGATTAAAAATACTAGTTCTTAATAAACAACTATCTACTTCTTTTAACCATTCATTATCTTTCTCTAATTTAGGTAATTGTTTTATACAGTCATATTTATTTATATAATTATTATTTATTCCCAAAAAATAGTTATATATAAATCTACTACAACCAAAACTCTTTTCAATTAGTTCTTTTTGTTCATCATTAGGATATAATCTAAAGATATATGCTTTTTTTATTTTCATCATATCACCTACATAATTTATACCATCAGTATATCATGAGCACATATGTTTGTCAATTGTATTTTTATGTGACAAAGCACTTTCCTAATAGATAAAAAAATGATTTTATAAAATTAATAAAATCATTTTTTAATTAATCTGAATTTGCTTCTTTCATATCTAATTCTACTTTTTCAATACATTTTTTTAGATAATCAATCCCTTTGTTCACATATATATCATATGCCACTTCTAATAGTTTATTAGCACGATTTTTAAAGGGATCACATACCGCCGGACAAATTGCTGGGAGTTGCTCATCAATAGAATAACTTTTTAAGTTATTCCAAACATCAGAAAAGTCTTTATCAATTGCAGAATCATAATAATATCCGTTAGGTTTAGGATGATAATTACAAGGATATACATTACCATCAGCTGAAATATTACCAATTAAATAATGGATAAAACACTTTTCAAAATGTCTTGTTTTCTTACGTGAATCTAAAACATCATGAATTTCTACAATAGTAAAATAATCATCTGTCAATTCCTTTTTTGCTCTTTCAATACAAGTTTTAGCAATCTTTTTAACATCATCCGTCATATTCATCAATGATGCAATATCTGTTTTAAACCGTAAATAATGAACTCCAATACTTTTCAATTTTTTAGCTATTTCATAAATTTCTAAATAATTGTATTGATTTACCACATAACCAATATTAATATCTGTTGTACTATGTAATTCTGTTTTTCGTATATTAAGCTCCTCAATCATCTTGATAACTTTATAAAAAGATTTATTATTTTTACCTAAACATTTCAGCTTAGAATAAGTTTCTGCAGTGCCAGCATCTAAACTAATCAATAAATATCCCATTTTCAAAACAGTATCATACATATCCGGTTCTATCATAACACCATTGGTAAATACACCTACTCTAATACCATGTTTTGACAATGTATCAATTGCATATAAAATTGACTCTTTTGACATAAACGGTTCTCCAGTTATACCAGAAAAAGATACATTTTCAACACCAAAGGTTTCTATTTTATTAGTTATATAATTCTTACCTTGTTTCTTATAAGAAATAATTGAATCAATCGCTCTTTTCATATTATTTAAAGTCTTTAAATTATTACTAATTAATTTAGAGGAAGTTTTTTTATTAGCTACAAAACTGCCAATACACCATTCACAATTTAAATTACATATACTTGAAGGATGAATTAAAATTTCATATGGTGGCAAAATATTCCCTTCAAATAAATTAATTATTCTCGAAAAATAAGTTTTTAACAAATCAAATTCATTAAATCTCATTGGTAAGTCGATTCTAACAACATTTTTTAATTCATTATACATAAATACCTCACTAAAATAAAATTATGTTACTTAGATTTTACTAACTGTTTTTCTTTTTTCAAAAAATTAGGTTCATAAAACTTTGTTAATTCTGTATTAAATAAAATAACTTGTTGATGTAATGCACGAGTACTGGCTACATATAATAAATGGCCATCTATATCTGATAAACTTGAATATTTCTTTTCTGATGCATCATTAATAATTACTGCATCAAATTCTAGTCCCTTTGATGCCATACTAGTTAAAACAAATATTCCTCCACTATATTCTTGATCTTTAGATGATATTAATTTGGAGTGAATACCATTTTGTGTTAATTCTGTATTAACTTTTTTTGCTTCCTTATCATCTTTACAAATAATGGCTATAGTTTTATATTTTTTTGATTGCAATTCTTTAATTTTATTTACTTTATAAATAATATCATTAGTTTTGTTTTGATATTCTATTTCAACACCATGTCTAATAACTGGAATAGCCTTATTCAAATTCATATTATCCAAAATAATATTAGCATTATTGGTTACTTCAATAGTAGTTCGATAACCCTTATTTAACTTTAACAATTCACAATTATCGCTAAAAACACGAGAAACAACATCTTCCCATTTTTGAATACTTCTATATGAATAAATTGATTGAGCTAAATCACCATAAATTGAGAACACACTGTCAGGAGCTATTTCTTTAATAGCATCAAAATGAAATAAACCATAATCTTGAGCTTCATCAATAACAATATATTTATAATTTGATGTATTACCCATATATTTATAAGTAATATGAATAAGAGCTGGTAAATCTTCAAATGTAACTTTCTTCTTTTTTAAATTTTGTAAAGTTTTTTCTTGCAACGACTGTATATCTTCATTCATCAAAGGTAAATTAAATTCAGCTAAGCTACTAATAAAAGCTTTATATATATCTATAGGCTTTTTCATTAATCCTTTTAAATATTTCTTCAAAAGTTTTTCACCATTTTTGTTCAATTTTTCATATAAATTATTACTATCCGTAATTGCTTTTTCTCTAATAGGATCACCCTTTGGTAAAGATATATATATATCACGATACTTTTGATTAAATTTATTATATAATTTATCTTTTTCATTTTTAAACTTGTTTAATAAATAATTCGATGTTCGTTCAAAATTAGGATAGTCATTAATTTCGTTATCAAATAAAGAATCCATTATTTCTTCTTTAGTAAATACAATTTCATCATCAATTATAAAATCATTTTGAACTAAATATCGGCGCAAATAATTTTTTAAAAACACATCCAATACTTCTTTATATTGAAGCGACGATTTAAAAGCACCAATATTATGATTAACATTATTATCTTCAACCAATGATATCTTATCATTGATATACTCACTTGTAAATTTTAAAAGTGTTTGTTGTACTACTGGCGAAGTCTCCAATTCCGGTAAAATTGATGATACATAATTTAAAAAATAATTATTTGGTCCCAACACTAAAAATTGATTCGAAGATACCTTATCTCCCAAGTTATAAATCAAATATGCAATTCTATGAAGAGCTACGGAAGTTTTACCCGATCCAGCTACTCCTTGAACTATTAAATTAGCATTATAAGGTTTTCTAATAATAGTATTTTGTTCTTTTTGAATTGAAGCGACAATTATTTTCATTTTATTGTCAGCATTCACACTCAAATATGGTTTTAATAATTCATCTTCCGTAACCAAACTAGTATCTTGAACATCAATCAATTTACTATTATTTATATTAATTTGTCTTTTTAGTGTTAACTCACCATTAATCAAACCTTGAGGTGATAAATAATTAGTTGAACCAACTTCACTATCATAATATAATGTAGCAATAGGTGCTCTCCAATCAATTACCACCAAATTATTATCTGAGCTAATACCATTACGACCAATATAGTACTTTATAGGTTTAGAGCTTAAATCACTTACAAAGTCAAAACGGCCAAAATATGGTTTTGGAATAGACCTAGTCAAAGAATTAATCATTTTTTCATATACAGCTAATACTGCATTGACATTAAAATGTGCTCCCCTTTTTTTATCTTCAAACGTTAAAGATAAAGCTTCTTTTCGCAGTTGTGATTCCTTTTCTTTAGATTTTCTTAACTCTTTATCAATTACATCTAAAGTATATTCCAAATATTTTTGTTCTTCTTCCATTATTTCCATTTAAACACTCAACCTCCCAACTGATGATATTATATATGTTTATTTTAAAAATTGCAATACTCTATACTGACTCTTAGTGAACTTGAGATAATATCTTTTCTTTGGCATAAGTTGTTTTTGCATAATCCAACCATTCTTCTTTAGGACCTTGTGATAAAATATTGGTATCTATCAATACTCGATCTTTTTTCTTTAGAATATAATTTAAACCAACTTCTTTATTATTAACTTTTGCGCTCAACAACTTATTCCCAATATCATCACCTAGTTTATAAGCATAATCAATAATTGTTGATCCATTAGGTAATTCTACAATATTTCCTTTTTGATCATAAACATATACCTTATCTTCTAATATTTCATTTTCTACACTAGTAATAAATTGACTATTATCAGTAAATATATTATTAAAAAATGTTAAATCAGTCATAAATTTAGATCGCTCTTTTAAAATTTCTTGCATTTCACTTCTCACGTTACCTTTTTTTATATCCCAATATGCACTTATTCCAAAAGAAGCAATCTTATCCATATCAAAAGTTCTTATTTGATTTTGAACAATCGTTTCATTTGGTCCAAAAACGGTTGTATGAAGTGAACGATATAAATTAGTTTTAGGATTACATATATAATCTTTAAATTTATAGTTTAAAGGATTGTATTTTGAATGAATATAGCCTAAAGTTACATAACAATCTTTTATACTATCAACTATTATTTTAATAGCTAGTAAATCATGAATATCATCTATTTCTAAATGTTTCTTTTTCTGTTTTTGATAAATACTATAATAATTTTTAGTTCTTATTTTTATTTCATGTGGAATATAATTATTAGATAATACTTCATCAATAGTCTGATACATTTCTTTTAATACTTTTTCATATTCAAAACTTTTACGATTCATTTTATCTTGAATATCTTTATACTTATCGGGATTTATATATCTAAATGATATATCTTCTAATTCCGATTTGATTCTATATGCACCTATCATATAAGCAAAAGGCACAAAAAGTTTTAATGTTTCGTAACTATTCTCAATTTGTTTTTCTAAAGATTTATATTGTAAAGTTCGCATATTATGAAGTCTATCTGCTAATTTAATAATAATAATTCGAACATCATTACTAAAACTAGTAATAATCTTTCTTTTATTAGCAAGATTTTGTTCATTTTTTGTAGTAAAATTCATTCGACTAATCTTTGTTACCCCATTCACTAAATTAGCAACATTATCATTAAAAATATTCGATATCTCTGCTTTAGTAGCTTTTGTATATTCTAATGTATCGTGAAGTAATCCTGCACATATCGTATCAATATCAGCGTGTAATTCTGCCAAAATATAAGCAACATTTAAAGGATGTATAATATATGGTTCACCACTTTGACGCATTTGTCCATAATGCATATAATCGGCATAATCATATGCTTTAACAATTAAACTTAAATCTTCACCACAATAAGTTCTTACCTTATTAATTAAATCATTTATTGTCATAAAACGTCTCCTATACAAAAAAAACGCCACATTAAAATGAACGTTTTTAAAAATTTACACAGAAGTATTTAGAAGATAATAAGCAAGATATAAATTTAATCATTTCATATTCTCTCATAAACTACCTCCTAATATCCCTTCAAAAATATTAGTACCATATTACACCTTTTATATTAATTTGTCAACACTAATACGTTCGTTTTTAAAAATAATAAAAAAAAGACTATTTTTCGTCTTCCTTTTTGATTACTTCTTTATTCTTATAACTACCACATTCCATGCATACTCTATGTGGTCTTACATCTGCTCCACACTTAGGACATTTTGTAGTAGCATTTCCACTAATTTTATAATGAGTTCTTCTCTTTCTTTTTCTTGTTTTACTAACTTTTCTAAATGGTACTGCCATATACTCACCTCTTTCTTATAATAGATCTTTTAGTTCATCAAATGGTGAACTTGTTTTTTCGTTTTCTTCTGTAGTAAAGTTCCAACCATCACCACTTATTTGATAATCTTTGGCGTCTTCACTAACTACTCGCATAGGAATTTCCATTAGGATACTTTCCCATACAATTGGATAAATATCAATACTGTTTGTATAATTAACATTATCTAACAGTTCATCTATATCATTATCTATATCAATATCAAATGGATATTCAACTTCCTTTAGTGTAATTGCGCAAGGTAAAATCATTAATCCACTAATATTAAGATTTATATGATAATTATTTAAACTGTTTTTCGTTATTGATCCCTCAATATGACAATTAAGATTAATTAAATCTGTACCTGATATTTCATCTTTACTAAATTCATAATCTTCATTAATATTAATATTAGAATCAATATTACTATTTAATCTTTTAAGATCATATTTCACTTTATCACCCAATTTTACCAAAAAAGAGCCAATGCTCTATTCAGCAGGATATACACTTGCTTGTTTTCTATCTTTACCTAAACGTTCAAATTTAACGACACCAGAAATTTTAGCATATAAAGTATCATCTTTACCCTTACCTACATTAACTCCTGGGAATATTCTCGTTCCTCTTTGACGATATATAATAGAACCACCTGATACAAATTCACCATCTGCTGCTTTAGCGCCTAATCTTTTAGATTCTGAATCACGGCCATTTTTAGTAGAACCTTGTCCTTTTTTATGAGCGAATAATTGAATATTTAATTGCATCATCATTGATGGCACCTCCCTATCTTTATATTATTTTTATATTGATTACTTAATTCTACCAATAAATTAATCATATTATCAATTATTTTATCAGTAACTTCATCATGTTTATTAATAGTAATATCTAAATATCCATCTTTACTAACGTACTTAATATCTTTATTTAAACTTAATAAAGCATTAACAGTCGTAATGGCAATACTAGATACACTCGCACATACAATATCTTTACCATAATCAGCAAAATTTGCATGTCCTGTTATTTTGATACTATTAATTTGATCATTTTCTTTAATTTCAATTTTAATCATATTATTTTACCTTAATTGATTTAATAACAACTTTTGTATATGGTTGACGATGTCCTTGTTTTTTACGGTATTTTTTCTTTTGAGTATATTTAAAGATTACAACCTTTTTTTGTTTACCATGTTTAACAATTTCACCAGTAACTTCTACATTAGTTAAATAAGGAGTACCAACTTTGTCATCTAACATTAAAACTTTATCAAATTTAATCTTTTTAGAAGCTTCAACATCTAATTTTTCAACAAATATTTCGCTACCTTCTTCAACGATGTATTGTTTACCACCAGTTTCAATAACTGCTTTCATATTTACCTCCTTTATAATCTAAGACTCGCTATTAAGGTGACTAAGCTTTAAACCTTTTCTATGCGGTTGTAGGAATGAGGCCTACACAGTTAGTAATTTTACCATAAAACTTATAGTTTGTCAAATAAATTAGCTAAAATTTTTTCTTCACTTAAGACTTTATTTTTATATTTAAAATAATGATAAAAATCTCTCTTCATTTTATGTGTT